>SLBE01000259.1 GCA_007126465.1 Syntrophomonadaceae bacterium
CCGGAATGCCTCCCCTGACGGCTTTAAAATGCCCGATTCTGCACTGTCCTTTTCCCAGTGCCGGTTCGGTTGGCAGCGGTTTACGCCGCGGCCTTAACGCCAAGGGTCAGCATGATACCACGGTTGTTGTTCTGGCCGGGGACGGTGGCACCTTTGATATCGGGCTGCAGGCCCTGTCAGGAGCAGCTCAGCGCAATGAAGATTATCTTTTTGTCTGTTACGACAATGAAGCTTATATGAATACCGGCATGCAGACCAGTTCGGCTACCCCATTCGGAGCCAGGACCAATACGGCTCCTTACCCCCTGTTTAAGGAGGGTCAGAAAAAAGATATCATGCAGATTATGGCAGCCCATGGTATTCCATATGCGGCCACTGCCACGGTAGCATTTCCCGAAGACATGGAGAGAAAGCTAAAAAAAGCCCAGGAAATCAGGGGATTTCGCTTCATGCATATCCTTTCGCCATGCCCTCCGGGCTGGGGAACAGAATCATCTGAAACAATTCATCTTTCAAGGTTGGCCGTTAATACCGGCTTCTTTCCTCTCTATGAAATAGTAAATGGTGTTTCCTGGAAAATGACCTGTCAGCCGGAAGGGAAAAGGGCTCCGCTGAAGGAGTACCTGCAAAACCAGCGCCGTTTTAAGCAGATGGAAGATGTAAGAATAGAAGCCTTACAGGAAGAAGTGGATCATGATTGGGAGGCCCTGCTGGAAAAAATTGAGGCCACCAAACCTGGTGATTAATACCTGAAAATGGAATATTATAGCCCTAATTGACATGATGTCGTCATGTTAGAAAATAAATTTTAGAATTATAGTAAATTTTATAACTGACCGGCAGGAATTCCTTGTTAAAGGCAGAAAATTATAGAGTATTGAGCAATATTATGACTCAATAATCTTTAGATTAACAGGGAGGTGTCTGGTTTTGCGGGAGCTTGCCGCGTCAACTATTACGGATCAAGTAGCCGAGATGTGTGAAGAGGCGAATATTTACCTGGGTGAAGATGTTTTTTCTGCCTTGAAAGATGCCCTGGAAACGGAAGAATCGCCTACCGGTAAGGAAGTATTAAAGCAGTTGATTGAAAATGTGGAGATTGCCCGCAACGAGCAAATTCCGATCTGCCAGGATACGGGATTTGCTGTATTTTTTGTTGAATGGGGCCAGGATGTTCACTTAACCGGGGGATCGCTTGAAGAGGCGATTAACGCCGGGGTAAAAAGGGGTTATGATGAAGGTTACCTTCGCAAGTCAATTGTCAAGGATCCGCTTTTCGATCGTAAGAACACAGGGGACAACACTCCGGCAGTAATTTATACCGACATGGTACCGGGAGACAAGGTAAAAATTTCATTTGCCCCGAAGGGCGGCGGCAGCGAGAACATGAGTGCTGTTAAAATGCTTAAGCCTTCGGATGGAGAAGAAGGTTTTGTTGATTTTGTCGTTAACCAGGTCAAAACGGCCGGCCCGAACCCCTGCCCGCCGATTGTAGTCGGAGTTGGCATCGGGGGAACCTTTGACAAGGTTGCCGTGTTATCCAAGAAAGCTCTTTTCCGCCCGGTAGGGGAGAGCAACCCCGATCCCCGCTTTGCCGAGCTGGAGAAAAAAATCAAGGATAAAATTAACGATCTCGGGGTGGGACCACAGGGTTTTGGCGGCAGAACTTTTGCCCTTGCTGTTCATATTGAAGATTATCCTTCGCATATTGCCAGCATGGCTGCAGCAGTTAACCTTAACTGCCATGCCTGCAGGCACCTGGAACGGGAATTATAAAAGCGCCAATCAGAAAGGAGGTTTAATTTGATGGAACCGAAAAAAATTCAAGCTCCCCTGTCTGATGATGATGTAATGGCTTTGAAAGCGGGGGATACCGTCCTGATTAATGGAGTTATATATACTGCAAGGGATGCCGCCCATAAAAAACTGGTTGAACTGATGGACAAAGGTGAAGATCTACCCATTGACTTGCAGGGCCAGTTTATTTTTTATGTGGGGCCAACACCGGCCAAGCCCGGCCAGGCTATAGGATCTGCGGGTCCGACTACCAGCGGCCGGATGGATGCCTACACCCCGAAAATGCTGGAAAAGGGTATGAAAGCCTGTATCGGCAAGGGATTGCGCAGCCAGGTAGTAAAGGATGCACTGAAAGAGCATAAAGGTGTGTACCTGGCAGCAACCGGCGGTGCCGGTGCCCTGCTGTCGAAGAAAATAAAGAAAAGTGAAGTTGTAGCTTACCCTGAGCTTGGTCCTGAAGCAATTCACCGCCTGGAGGTAGAAGACTTCCCGGCAACCGTAGTTAATGATGCGTACGGCAATGATTTATATGAAGAAGGTGCCAAGCAGTACGCAAGGTAGCAGTGGCACGTCTTATCTTACAATTAAGAGACGGATTTCGTAGGGGCTTGGCGTGCCAAGCCCGGTGGCACAAACCTGTAGGGGCACGGCGTGCCAAGCCCGGATAGGTGATAAGTTAAGGTCTAGCAATCCGTGCCCGGGTAATGCTAAGAAATTTGTTCAGGAGAGTGTTGAGGCATAGTTTTTAGGAATTGCGGAAATGTTTTTACTGGTCTTCCGACTTCCGGCCTCTGCCCCCCCAAATGTAGGGGTATGATTTGGAATTTTGTAGGGGCACGGCGTGCCGTGCCGGGAACGACAATAATTAAGTGGAAAGAAGGGACAGGATAATGACCATGAATAAAGAAGAATTACTGGCCAAGGCGAAGAAGCCGGCCCAGGATGCGATGCGCTTGCATCCCTTTTATAAAGGGAAAATTGAGGTTAACCTGAAGTGCTGTGTCCGAGACATCAAGGATTTTGCCATCTGGTATACCCCGGGTGTAGCGGAGCCCTGCAAGGCCATTGCTGATAACAAAGAACTCGTCTATGAGCATACTAACAAAGCCAACTTCCTGGCAGTGGTTTCTGATGGCACGAGAGTCCTGGGTTTAGGAGATATCGGGCCCGAAGCCAGTATGCCCGTAATGGAAGGTAAAGCTCTTCTCTTTAAGTACCTCGGTGGCGTAGATGCCTTCCCGGTCTGTGTTGATACCAAGGATCCAGATGAACTGATTAAATTTGTCAAGATGATGCAGCCCTGTTTCGGCGGAATTAACCTCGAGGATATTGCCAGTCCGAAATGTTTTTATGTCCTCGACCGTCTGCGTGAAGAATGTCATATCCCGGTCTGGCACGATGACCAGCAGGGAACCGCCCTGGTTACCCTGGCCGGCTTAATTAATGCCCTGAAAATTGTTAATAAGAAGATGGAAGATGCCAAGATCGTCCTGCTTGGAGCCGGAGCTGCCAATATCTGTACTATTCGTCTGCTAGAAGTTGCCGGAGCTAATATGGGCAATATAATCATGGTGGACAGCAAAGGTATTCTCCATGAAGGTCGCACCGAGCTTAAGGAGGATCATCCGGTCAAGTGGGAGCTGGCCCAGAAGACCAATGCTAAAAACCTGGATACAAATGAAGCGGATGCCTGCAAAGGTGCTGATGTATTAATCGGTCTCTCCAAGCCCGGTCCGGATACAATTAAAAAGGAATGGATCGAAAGCATGGCTGATGATGCTATCGTTTTTGCCTGCGCCAACCCGATTCCGGAAATTTACCCCTGGGAAGCTCTTGAAGCCGGGGCAAAAATCGTCTCCACCGGCCGTTCCGACTTCCCGAACCAGGTTAACAACTCGCTCGGCTTCCCCGCTATTTTCCGCGGCGTCTTAGATGTCCAGGCTTCGGGAATTTCCGATACAATGTGCATTGCCGCAGCAGAAGAACTGGCTGCCTGTGCCCCCGATGGCGGAATGAATCCGGAGAAAATTTTACCGACCATGGATATGTGGGAAGTGTTCCCGAGGGTGGCAACTGCAACTGCCATGAAAGCAATTGAAGAAGGCCTGGCCAGGATCAAGCCGAGTCGTGAGGAAGTCTACAAGAAAGCCGAAGAAACGATCAAGAGAGCCCAGGATCAAACCAAGGCGGCAATGGACCAGGGCTTTATTCCGGCACCACCTGCCGAATAACTTAGGAGGATAATATGACGGAAGAAGTAAAAATGGTTGATATATTTCTGATGGGCAAACGTTATTCTGTGCCCGACACCCTGACTATACTTGATGCCATGGAGTATGCTGGCTATACTCTTACCCGTGGTTGCGGCTGCCGGGCCGGTTTCTGCGGAGCCTGTGCAACAGTTTACAGGATGGCTGACGATTACGAATTGAAAGTCGGGCTGGCCTGCCAGGCCAAGGTGGAAGACGGGATGTACCTGGCCCAGATACCTTTCTTCCCGGGTCGTAAAGCTAAATTCAACCTGGAAGAAATATCGCCCTCAGTGGCTCACTTTGCCCAGCTTTATCCCGAAGTCTATCGCTGCCTTGGGTGCAGTTCCTGCAACAAGGTTTGTCCCCAGGATATTGATGTAATGCAGTATATTGCCTATTGCCAGCGCGGCGATTTTGCTAAGGCTGCAGATATTTCCTTTGACTGCCTTAGCTGTGGTCTTTGCGTCTCGCGCTGCCCGGCAAATATTGTTCACTATAACGCTGCGCTAACAGCTCGCCGGCTTTACAGCCGCTATATTGCCAAGCCCGATCCATTTTTGAAGGAAAGAGCAAAAGCGATCAGGGAAG
>SLBE01000154.1 GCA_007126465.1 Syntrophomonadaceae bacterium
ATAATTGGCCTTGTCGGAAACTTAACAGGTCCCCTGAAATTACCAAGCGGCAATAAAGGTTCCGCAGTTAAATCCTCTCCACAGTAAACACAAAAAACTTCTATATCATCTTGATCATCTTCTGTATAAGTATATTCATGACACTTAAAACATTTTTTACGCATCATGTCGGCGTACACCTCCTTTTGAAAAAGCCGGCAAATTAATTTTCCTTAGTGAACAGGATCCAACAGCCAGACCGTAGATTTCTCAGGTAACTTCCCAGGAGAAATTGTAACAGTCGATTTTTTAGGGACAGGGTCTTCAAATAAAGAAACAAATTCTTCGGCATCATTGATATCCATCTTGCAGTATGTTGTTTTGTAATGCATGGGAATAATAACAGCAGGAGAAAACACCTCTACGATTTCTCGTGCTTTCTGGCACCTGATCGTATGCACTCCACCTACAGGAATCATGAGCACGTCTACTCCAGAAATAAATTCAGCTTGCTCCATGCTCAAGGCTGCTTCACCATAATCTCCCATGTGTACAAAAGTCAATCCGGACATTTTCCATTTGTAGATTATATTTTCCCCCCAGTTATTTCCCCGGCAATCATCATGATAAGATCTACAACTCTCGATTCTCACCGAGCCCATTACAAAAGGAAAAGTTTCTACCTTGTCCAGTACGTGCCAAATACCCTTAACAATTTTAATATTATTGTGATCAATGTGATTATGACTGACTAAAACCAGCTTAGCTTCCAATTCCTGCAAAGGATATCCTACTGTTTCGTCAAAAGGATCTATGACCAAATTACTTCTAGAATCTTCTACAAGAAACATGGAATGTCCATAATAAGTAACATTTACATTTCCCATTTTTTCATCACCTCCTTTCTCAACATACTTTTTTCTCGAAAACTATATATACAAAAATAACCGTCAACAATAAAGCCTTGGATAAAATATTTTCCGGGCGAACCTCATTAGAACATAGCCTTTAGGGTGAAATAGTCAATTATTTATCGAATATACTTTGGCTCGTTCAGGGAGTACCAGGTCAAAACTGGCAGCCCGGAACAATTAAAAAAATGCTCAACAATTTACTCTTTAATTCCGATTTAAGCAGCTTTTCAAGAAACTACAAAAGGAATCAACGAATAGATTACAGCACTCTTACTGGAGTTTTTTTATGTAGCTTAAAGATAGTAGCAGTGATAGTTGGAATATATAAAGCAGCAAAACAAATGCGTTCTTGGAACAAAATTAAACCAGGTCAGAACAATTTATTCTGTAGCATCAGAACCCGCTTCCCCCGGCCAGGCGAACCCTGTTTTCCTTTACCTTTAAGGGGGTTGCCCAGTTTACGAATAGTGGTCAAAATATAATATCATGAATTTTGCAAAATGTCAATCTATTTATAGCTTAAACAAATACCCGGTCGGCGGGAAAATTTAACTGGAAGAGATCTGAACAGTTTAGTATAATACATTAATGTATGGCAATTAACGCTATTAGAACCTGCCTAATGAAAGGAATAAAACTATGCAGCTATTAATTATGATCCAGGGACATTACGGAGAACGTATCGCCGATAACATAAAGGCAAAAAAACCGGATGATTGGAAAGTGGAGGTCTGGTCAGTCCCAGCTATCATTGAAAGCATAATTGACGAACCGGAAATATACCTGCCCGGTGATTTAATGCCGGCCGACCTGATTTTACATCTCTGTGAATCATCACAGGCGGCTCAACTGCTGCCTGCCGTAGTTGAAGAAACCGGCGCTAAAGGTGTAATTGCTTCTATTGACAGCACGGCCTGGATTCCGCTGGGCCTGCGCAATCAGCTGCGCAGGGAACTTGGCAGAAAAGGGGTTTCTATAGTTTTCCCAGAACCCCTTTGCTCAATTGATGATGATACAGTCGGCTTTTATGAGAAAAACAAGGAACCCTATACCAGCGATATTATCAGGGAGTTCGCCCGGCATTTCGGAAAACCCAAACTCGACCTGACTATTGATGATAAAGGGCTGATCAGTGAAGCTAAAGTGTTGCGGGGCGCTCCCTGCGGATCATCCGAGTATACTATTCGCCGTATCATCGGCTTAAAGGCCGACCAGTCGGTTCCCAAAGCCGGCCTGATGTGCCTGCATTATCCCTGCCTGGCTTCAATGCAGTTTGAGCAAACCGATAACGGCGTGGATACCATTATGCATACTTCAGGGCGGGTTTTTAACGAAGCGATGGTAAAAGCGCTGCCGAAAGGGAATAAAGCGGCAGAGGAATAACTTATTGCAGTTCAATTTGCAGTAAAAACCGACTTGTGTTATACTTTATGTATAATGGATACAAGCGAAGGTCCCCAGAAAGTAAGTCCCATGTTGAAAAATAAATATTTTTGGTGATTGTACAGCTGCTGATTTAATAACAATTGGCTGCTGCCTGATAGATCCCACTCACCCTATTTCGCATGCAGCCGAAATATGAAAGGGAAGTGGTATTTATCTGTGGAATAGCAGGAATGTGGAATGGAGTTAACCAGGAAGACTTGCGCTCAATGTTAAGTGTGATGGTGCACCGTGGTCCGGATGCAGCCGGGGAATTGGAATTTGAAGATGTACCCGGCATGTTTGGCCACCGCCGCCTGAGTATTATGGATCCCGAAGGCGGTAACCAGCCAATCAATAATGAAGATAATACAATGTCAATTATCGCCAACGGGGAAATCTATAATTTCCCCAAGTTGTATAAATCTTTATCTGAGAAACATGATATAAGAACTACCAGCGATACCGAGACAGTGCTGCACCTTTATGAAGATATCGGTCCAAAGCTGGTTGACAAACTGGAAGGCATGTATGCTTTTGCCATAGCTGATGGTGAAAACCTCTTTGTGGCCAGGGATTCGATCGGCATCAAGCCGCTTTACTATACTGAAACAGAAAAAGGCTTTTCGTTTGCTTCCGAGCTAAAGCCCCTGGCGGCATTATCAAACGATGTTCGTGAATTTCCACCGGGCACTTACTATGATTCCCGCAGCGGCTTCAAGCAGTTCTATTCAGTTCCGAACATTGCCGTCGAAGATGAACCGCTTGATGTCTTAACAGCCAAACTGCGCAGGACCCTGGAAAGAGTTGTGGAGTCGCACTTGATGAGTGATGTTCCGCTTGGCGTTTTTCTTTCGGGCGGTCTGGACAGCAGCATCACTACTGCACTTTCCAGGCAAATAATTGGCAAGCCGATCCACTCTTTCTCAGTCGGTGTTGAAGGCAGCCCCGATCTGGAAGCCGCCAGGATGCTCAGCCGTTATCTCGATACAATCCATCATGAGCATCTGATAACTGTTAATGAAGTAATGGAAAAGCTGCCCGAGATTATTTACTATCTTGAATCTTATGACCAGGACCTGGTGCGCAGTGCTATCCCAACTTACTTCACAGCCAGGCTGGCCCGTGAGCATGTTAAGGTGGTACTAAGCGGCGAAGGCGCTGATGAACTATTTGCCGGCTACAGTTACTACAAGGATTTAGACATTAGTGATGAAGTCATGCAGGACGAGCTGCGCCGCTCTGTTTCAACCCTGCACAATATTAACCTGCAGCGCGCGGACCGCCTGACCATGGCTCATTCAATTGAAGCAAGGGTTCCGTTTTTAGATCGCGAAGCAATTGAGATGAGCATGAAGATACCGGCCAGGTATAAATTATACGGAAATCCACCTGTCGAAAAGTGGATCCTGCGCCGGGCAGTGGAAGACCTGCTGCCGGATCAAATTACCTGGCGTAAAAAAGAGCAGTTTGATGAGGGCAGCGGTATTGTTGATTTCATCGGACAGGCTATAGAAGCAAAATTCAGCCCGGCTGAAGCACAGAGTCACAGGGAACAATACCCGGAAGTTGACCTGCGCTCAACTGAAGAGTGTTTCTACCATAAATTGTTCATGGATGTATTTGACCATCCCGAGGCAATGATGAATAACATCGGCCGCTGGGCTGAGAGGCCGGATTACCAGTAACCCATTCTAAATTACTTAAAAAGGCTGTTCCGGGTTTATACCGGGGCAGCCTTTTCTTATATAGATCTTCAATCAACAGCACTTTAAGCAAATTTCAAAGCAAATCCCACAGCTATCAACGTAACTGTATAGCTTTCTCAATAAAATTGAAGTGGGCATAAGTTGCAGGCATGGAAATGCCGATAAAGCAAAAAATTGGCAGTCACTTGCCAGCTTAGAATCAAGTTTTTTCATCTTCTTCAACATAGTGGATACAGTCATCCGGGTGTTTCATATTGCGGTAAAACTCGTGGAAATCAATCCGGTAGTTAAAATCATCCTGCTCCCTGTCGCGCTGCCCCTGTATATCAAGGTTCCTGATAATGAGCAGTTCTTCATTAATGTTGGAAGCCTGCAGCAGCTTCATGCCCGAAGGGGCCCAGACACCGGAGCCTCCCCAGAAGTATTCCTTGCTCTTTGAGTGCAACCCAACCCGGTTGGCTCCCAGGCTCCAGACCTGGTTATAAGCAGCCTTGGAAGCATTCATTAAATCCCACAGGAAACCATAATAGTGGTCGGTGCGGGTATTCATGTGAGCATACTCCCGAA
>SLBE01000017.1 GCA_007126465.1 Syntrophomonadaceae bacterium
AGAGGTTTTGATTTAGAATTTAACATTTTTGTATAATTATTTAATGCTAAATGGGTGTGATTGATATGAAGACAGCATTTCTTTTCCCCGGCCAGGGGGCACAATTTGTCGGAATGGGCCGTGATTTTTATGAGCATTACCCGGAGGGTAAAAATGTTTTTGAACAAGCTGAATCTGTTCTCGGTTCAAATTTTTTGGATATGATATTTCAAGGTCCGGAAAGCAGTTTGCAGATGACAGAGAATACTCAGCCGGCAATATTAACTGTTAGTGTTGCAATATACCAGGTTTTAGAAAAACACTTTAATTTAAAACCTGAAGGCATGGCCGGACTCAGCCTTGGTGAGTACAGTGCCCTTGTTGCTGCCGGAGCTCTCTCTTTTAAAGATGCTTTGCCCCTTGTTCAAAAAAGGGGTATTTTCATGCAGGAAACAGTTTCCGCCGGTGAAGGATTAATGACAGCGATAATGGGCTTGGATCACGAAAAAGTCGAAGAAATCTGCAGGGAGGCTGCTTCCGAAGGACTTGTATCCCCAGCCAATTACAATTGCCCGGGTCAGATTGTTATTTCGGGAAATAAGGCGGCTGTGCAATTTGCGGCAAAATTAGCCAGGGAAGCGGGAGCTAAAAAGGTTACAGAACTAAAAGTAAGTGCGCCGTTTCACTGCGCTTTGCTCGAACCTGTAGAAGCAAGACTGTCTGATCAACTGGAGCAAATCAAGGTCAATAAACCAAAAGTGCCGGTTGTATTCAACGTATCTGCCCGGGTAGATACGGACCCCGCCTGCATAAAAAACAACCTTGTAAACCAGGTTAGTAACCCTATTTTATGGGAGCAGTCAATTCGCAAGTTAATTGAACTGGGAGTAGATACTTTTGTTGGGCTCGGACCCGGCAATTCACTGAGCAGGTTGATGAAAAGAATAGCCCCGGAATATAAAACTTATGCAGTCGAAACAATAGAAGATGTTGATCAAATAGTGGATTAATGGTTTAAGTATTGAAAGGGTGGTTTTTATGGATTTAACAGGTAAAACTGCAATAGTAACCGGAGCATCAAGGGGTATCGGTCGGGTAACGGCCATTTTCCTGGCCCGGGCAGGAGCTTCAGTAGTTATTAATTACAGCAGTTCCCAGGCCGCTGCTGAAGAAGTCAAAAATGAAATAAATGAATCCGGCGGTTCAGCAATGACATATCAGGCCAACGTGGCTGATCAGAATCAGTGCGAAGCTTTAATAAAGGCAACTATTGACCATTTTAAGAGAATTGATATACTTGTAAATAATGCCGGCATTACCCGTGATAACCTGCTGGCAAGAATGAAACCTGAAGAATGGCAGGCTGTCATTGATACCAACCTAAACGGTGTTTACAACTGCTGCCGGGTTGCCATGAGGCCCATGCTGAGGCAAAAGAGCGGAGGCAGAATTATTAACATAGCTTCAGTGGCAGGAATCCACGGTAACAGCGGGCAGGCTAATTATGCAGCAGCGAAAGGCGGAGTTATCGCTTTTACCCGGACCCTTGCCAAGGAATTGGGCTCCAGAAATATTACTGTAAATGCCGTTGCTCCCGGATTTATCGAAACTGAGATGACCGAAATTCTATCGGATGAAGTCAAAGAGCAGGTCTTATCGCGTATTGCCCTGGGCCGGTTGGGCAAGCCGGAAGATGTTGCTGAAGTAATATTGTTTCTAGCTTCATCTGCTGATTATGTAACCGGTCAGGTAATTTCTGTTGATGGCAGCTTATCGATGTAAAATAAATGTTGTGACATCCTGTCACATTTGTGTTAGTCTTTAAAAATGGAGAGAGGGGGTGAGTAGGTGAGTACTGAAAATAAAGTAAAAGACATTATTGCCGATCAGCTTGAAGTTGCTGTCGACAAGCTTGCAATGGAAACGACTTTCGAAGATATTGATGCAGATTCACTTGATATTGTAGAACTGGTTATGGCCCTGGAAGAAGAGTTTGACCTGGAAATATCCGATCAGGAAATAGAAAACATTAATACAGTTGGTGATGTGGTTAAATATATTGAGTCGAAAGTATAGTTTTTCCTTAGAGGTGAAAATGTGCATAGAGTAGTAATTACAGGAATCGGGTTGGAATCACCTGTTGGTTCTGATAAATCTACATTTTGGAATAATATTGTAAATGGCAAAAGCGGCATTTCGGCTGTGGAGAGCTTTGATGTAAGTCAGTACCCCTGCCGTATTGCAGGAGAAATCAAGAACTTTGATCCTTCTGTCTACATGGAAAAGAAAGAAGCAAAGCGTGTTGATCGCTTTACCCAGCTTGGTGTTGCTGCAGCTTTGAAAGCCTGGTCTGATTCAGGTTTAGATAAAGTTGATCTGGATAAAAATGAAGTTGGAGTTATGGTTGGCTCCGGAATCGGTGGAATCCAGACGATTGAGGAACAGCTGCAGGTATTAGCCGAGAAAGGTCCGCGCAGGGTCAGCCCTTTTTTAGTTCCGGCACTGATTGCCAATATGGCATCCGGCTATATATCCATGCTCCTTGGTATCAGGGGGCCGAACACTACTGTAGTAACTGCCTGTGCTACATCAACCCATGCTGTGGGAGATGCTATGCATATTATTAAGCGTGGAGATGCCGAAATAATGCTGGCAGGAGGAGCTGAAGCTGCTATCAGTCACCTTGCTTTTTCCGGTTTTTCCGCTGCTCGAGCTCTTTCTTTCAAAAATGAAGAACCCGAGAAAGCCTCACGTCCCTTTGACTTGAAGCGTGATGGTTTTGTCATGGGTGAAGGTGCAGGTGTTGTGATTATGGAAACCCTGGATCATGCCCTGGCCCGTGGAGCAACCATTTATGGTGAAGTTATAGGATATGGTATGTCCGGTGATGCATACCACATGACCGCTCCAGACCCTGATGGACAGGGAGCTTGCCTGTGTATGAAAAGAGCACTTAAAAGCGCAGGCATAAGCCCCGATGAAGTAGACTACATTAATGCACACGGAACTTCCACTGAATTTAATGATAAAATCGAGACCATGGCTATAAAAAAGGTCTTCGGTGAACATGCTAACAAGCTGGCGATCAGTTCAACTAAATCAATGACCGGGCATTTACTTGGTGCAGCCGGTGCTATTGAACTTATTGCCACCCTTCTAATTATGGAAAACCAGCTTATCCATCCCACAATTAATTATGAGTACCCTGATCCGGAATGTGATCTTGACTATGTTCCCAATGAGGCCAGGGAAGGTACTGTTAACATAGCAATATCAAATTCATTCGGATTTGGTGGAACGAATGCTACCCTGGCTATTAAAAGATATCTGCCTTAAAAAGCAAATGGAGAATACTTATGGACTGGGCTGATCGAATAAATAACTTCTTATCTGCCTTAGGTTGGGAAATTAACAATTTCAAGCTTTATGAACAGGCACTAACTCACAGTTCTTATGCCCATGAAAAAGGTCATCGGAAAAGCCATAATGAAAGACTTGAATTTCTGGGTGATGCAGTTTTAGAGCTGATTATCAGTGATTATTTATATGAAACTTATCCGCACCTGTCTGAAGGAAAGCTTACAAAACTTCGCGCAGACCTGGTCTGTGAAGCATCATTAGCTCGACTGGCCTTTGAATTTAATCTTGGCCAGTATCTTCGTCTCGGTAAAGGCGAAGTCATGGGTGGAGGCAATACCCGGCCATCACTGCTGGGTGATTCTGTAGAAGCCTTAATTGGTGCACTTTACCTGGACCTGGGCCTGGAAAAATGCAGGAGTTATGTTTTGACATTATATAAACCTATTTTGCAGGAACTGCAGGAAGGAGTTTTACGTCGCGACTATAAAACTTTACTGCAGGAATTTTCTCAGGCCCGTTTTTCAGTCACCCCTTCTTATAAAATTATCGATGAAAGTGGCCCTGATCATAACAAGGAATTTTTAGCAGAGGTAGTATTAATTTCGGAACCGGTTGGCAGTGGCTGGGGCCGTAGCAAGAAGGAAGCAGAACAGGAGGCCGCAAAGGCGGCCTGGAGCAAACTTACACCTTAGATAACCTTGATAGCATGAAGAATACCCACTGGAATTATATTGGATTATATCAGGTATTTATTAATTATTCTTAGGAGTTTTTACGTGTATTTAAAACAAATGGATCTGTTTGGCTTTAAGTCTTTTGCAGAAAAGTCCGAGCTTAGTCTCAGCCCGGGCATTACTGCCGTCATTGGGCCGAATGGTTGCGGAAAAAGTAACCTTGTTGATGCTGTCCGCTGGGCCCTGGGAGAGCAAAGTGTTAAGTCACTGCGTGGAACAAAAATGGAAGAGATAATATTTTCCGGTAGTGATGTTCGAAAACCTTTAAACTTTGCCGAGGTTTCACTTACGTTTGGTAACGCTTCGAACTTCCTGGACATGGAATATGATGAGGTGACAATTACCAGGCGATTATTTCGCAGTGGTGACAGTGAATATTATATCAACAAATCAGCCTGCAGGTTAAAAGATATAACTGAAATGTTTCTTGATACCGGTTTGGGAAAAGATGTATATTCGGTAATCGGACAGGGCCGCGTGGATGAAATTATAAACAGCCGCCCTGAAGAGAGGC
>SLBE01000135.1 GCA_007126465.1 Syntrophomonadaceae bacterium
AAATTCCCCGCGGTCGATATGAAAATTCAAATCTTCAAGGGCATAACGACCGCCCTTTTCATATCTCATGCACAAATTTTTTGCTTCGACCATTCAGTCAGACCTTCCTATGCTGTGCATAATTAACATAATATTAAATAGTATTTCGACATAATAAAAACTGATCCTGCCAGTAATTCTAATCTATTTTTACTTATTTTGCAAATTTTAGCTGCTATTTTTTTGCCTGCAATACTGCTATTAATGCTGCTGCATCTTTTTAAAACCTTCTCCGTGAACCTCTGTGGCGTTGCCAATTATAACAAACGCGTCTGGATCCACTTCATGAATGATTGACTTCAAGCTGGCAGTCTGCTGGCGGGTAACTACGCACAAGAGCACTTCCCGGCCTTCACCGGTGTAACCACCCTGACCTTCGATCCTGGTAACACCCCGCCCCAGTTCGTAAAGCAGCCTTTCATTTATCTCAGCGCCGCAGCGGGTAATAATAATAACCGATTTTGACATGCCCAGACCTTCCAGGATCCCGTCAACAACCTTAATGGATATGAATAGCGAAAGAGCTGCATACATGGCCGGTTCACTGCCGAAAACAAAGACAGCCAGGGCCAGTACTACCAGGTCACCCCAGAGCAGGGCCTGGCCGGGTGTGATCCCCATGGTTTTCGCCAAAATCAGTGACAGCAGGGCAGTACCCCCCGTTGAGCTGCGGTAACGAAACACCAGGCCAACCCCAATCCCCATTACCACACCACCATAAACTGCCGCCAGCATCAGGTCATCAGTGGCCGAGGGCAGAAGGGGATCGGTTATTTCCACCGCCAGTGAAAACAGGAAAGTCCCAAGCAGGCTTTGCACTACTACCCTTGACCCAAGAGTTAAAAACCCGACAATAAAAAGGGGAATGTTGAGAACAATAATGGTAATACCAACAGGAACACTTAAAATGTGATACAGAAAAACCGCCAGGCCGCTTACGCCCCCCGGCGCCAGCTGATTGGGGATCATAAACATGTTCATGCCGATGGCCAGGATGAAAGAGCCAACCGTTATGCCGACAAAATCAATTGCTATATTTTTAAAGTCAATTTTTTTAAAATCCGGTTTTTTCAGCTTCATTAGTTCTCCTACTTCTTCAGAGGGATTGACCCGCGGGCTTTCCAACTTAAATACGCTTCAATGAAGGGATCGAGCATGCCGTTCATGACCGCATCAACCTGCCCGACTTCCACCCCGGTCCGGTGATCTTTTACCAGGGTAAAGGGATGAAAAGTGTAGGTGCGGATCTGGCTGCCCCAGGCAATCTCCCGCTGATGGCCGCGCTCGGAATTGATTTCATCCACCTGTTCCTGCCTGTATAGCTCAGCAAGACGGGCTGTTAAAACACGCAGGGCCTGCTGGCGATTACTGTGCTGGGAACGATCATTCTGGCAGGATACAACAATTCCGGTCGGCAGGTGTGTTATCCGGACGGCTGAATCAGTTTTATTGACATGCTGCCCTCCGGCTCCGCTGGCACGAAAAGTATCAATCTTCAGATCCTCGGTGTTAATGACTACTTCATCATCCTCTTCCACTTCGGGTATCACATCAACAGAGGCAAAAGAAGTATGGCGCCGCTTTGAAGTATCGAAGGGAGAGATCCGGATCATCCGGTGAACACCTTTTTCCGCCTGAAGGTAACCGTAAGCGGCGTGCCCCCGGACAATTATCGTAGCGCTCTTTATGCCACCTTCGTCATCGGCCAGCAGGTCAACCAGTTCAACCTGGTATCCTTTCTGCTCACTCCAACGGCTATACATGCGCAGCAGCATTTCAGCCCAGTCCTGGGATTCAAGCCCACCGGCTCCCGGGTGCAGGGCCATAATTGCGTTACAGAAATCGTATTTGCCGCTGAGCAGGGTTTCATATTCCATTTTATCGAGACGCTTTTTTATTTTCTTTAGCAGCGGTTCGATTTCTTTAACCGCTTCTTTTTCGTCAAGTTCACCCTCGTCGGCCAGCTCGATAAAAACACCGGCTTCTTCAATTAACTTTTCCAGCTCCTGCAGGGGGCGAACTTTTTCACGCAGGGCACCCTGTTTTTTCATGTAATCCTGGCTGCGCTCACTGTCCTCCCAGAAACCCGGTTCGGCAGTTTTGGCTTCCGCTTCCTGCAATTTCTTCAGATTTTGATCGTATTCAAAGAGAAGCCCTCATTTCCTTAAACCTGTCCTGCTGTTGGGCCAGTTCAGCCCTGAAGTCTTTCAGCATAAAATCACCTGCTTTTTTAAATTTTAAATTATTAAGCGCCGCAGCACTTTTTATGCTTTTTACCGCTGCCGCAGGGGCAGGGTTCGTTGCGGCCGACTTTATCCACGGTAACCGGTTCGGCTTTTTGCGGCTGGCCCTGCTGTTGACCGACTGCACCACTTTCGCCGGAACCGGCGGCCGGGCGCCCCCCGCCCAGGGTGGCCATGCGGGGCCGGATGCCGGTTGCTTCACCGGCGACAGTTTCCCGCCTGGGAGCTGCCGTAACCCTGACCTGGAATATCGCCCGGACAACATCATCCTGGATCTGCTGGATCATATCTTCAAACATGTCAAAACTCTGGCGCTTATATTCAACCAGCGGATTCCTCTGGGCATAAGCCTGGGTATGAATTTCATGGCGTAACTGATGCATGGCATCGATAAATAACATCCAGTGGCGGTCGACCGTTTTTAACAGGACCACTCTTTCCAGTTCCCGCATTATCTCCGGTTTTATCTCCGCTTCGCGTTCTCTGTAAAACTCTTTTGCCTCTTCCAGCAAAAGGGCTTTTACATCATCTGTTTCGCTATCAACCAGCTGTTCCAGTTTCAGGCTGCCTCTTCGAGCGCAAAGGTTTTCGGCCCTTTCCAGCAGGGCCCGTGCATTTTCATCGTCGAGGAAGCCGACTTCCGCAGTATACTCACGAACAAGACGATCGAGCACTTCCTCAATCATATCCTCGATCGGCTCTTTCATGTTTTCGCCTTCTAAAACCCGGCGGCGCTGTCCGTAAATTACCTCACGCTGGGCGTTAAGGACATCGTCGTATTCAAGCAGGTTTTTCCTGATTTCAAAGTTGCGGGATTCCACCTTTTTCTGGGCATTTTCAATACCCCTGCTGACCAGGGGGTGATCGATGGGCATGTCTTCCTCGATCCCAAAACGCTCCATTAACGAAGCAATATTTTCACCGCCAAAGAGGCGCATCAGATCATCTTCCAGCGAGACTATGAACTGTGATGATCCGGGGTCGCCCTGGCGGCCGGATCGACCTCGCAGCTGGTTATCAATGCGCCGGCTCTCGTGCCTTTCAGTGCCAAGAACATGCAGCCCGCCCAGGGCAACCACTTCTTCACGCTGCTGTTTCGTTTCCTCAATTGCCCCGTCAATCAGCTCATTGTACCGCTTCTGCCAGCGTTCCCGGTCCTGTTCTTCCAGCTCGGCTTCCACGGTCTCAAATTCATTTTCAAGCTGCTCCCGGACGAGGTACTCGGGGTTGCCGCCCAGAATAATATCGGTTCCACGCCCGGCCATATTGGTTGAAATAGTTACGGCCCCTTTACGGCCGGCCTGGGCAATAATGTGGGCCTCACGGGCGTGGTTCACCGCATTTAATACTTCATGAGGCACGTTTTGTCGTTTAAGCACCTTGCTGAGCATCTCTGATTTTTCGACAGATACGGTTCCCACCAGAACAGGCTGGCCCCGCTGCTGGCATTCAATGATCTCCTGCACGGCCGCTTTAAACTTGGCCTGCTCAGTTTTATAGATCAGGTCCGTCATCTCTACCCTGATCAAAGGCTTATTGGTGGGAACAGCAACTGCATCCATCCCGTATATACTGCGAAATTCGTCTTCTTCGGTCATAGCTGTTCCGGTCATGCCGGATATTTTATCGTACATCCGGAAATAGTTCTGAAAAGTAATCGAAGCAACCGTGCGGCTGGCCGCCTGCACTTCAACCCCTTCTTTCGCTTCTATAGCCTGGTGCAGCCCTTCAGAGTAGCGGCGGCCCGGCATCAGGCGCCCGGTAAATTCATCGACAATTACCACCTTGCCGTCCTGGACAACGTAATCGACATCGCGCTCATAGAGCGAGTAGGCCCGGATCAGCTGGTCAAAATAATGGCGGTGTTCTCCTGCCGTTTCCTGTTCCTGTTGATCCAGGTCGTCAATATCTTCAGCCTGATCTTTGTCCAGTTTAAGCAGGCTAAGGAGTTCAGGGTTGACCCGTTCCAGCTCACGGTAGCCTTTATCCTTGATGTCGGCCAGCCTGGTGGCTTCATCAATGACATAATAAAGCTCTTCATCAAGATGATTGAGCCTTTTTTCAGTCATCAGGCGCTGCTTGGTTCGCTCAACCAGTTTCTCCACGCCCGGTTCTTTCATGATTTTCATCAATTTTCTATTTTTGGGCGATGCCCGGCGGACTAATAACAGTTTTTCAGCAGCTTCATCCCTCTCGCCGGCATCAAGGTCCTTGCGGGCCTGGTTTAAAAGATCGTTAACCAGTTTGCCCTGCTTGCGGATCAGATGCTCCACTTCATCTTTCCAGCGTCCGTATTCTTCCTTGCTTTCAACCCTGCTGCTGATAATCAGGGGAGTCCTTGCTTCATCAATTAAAATACTATCCACTTCATCGACAATGGCGTAGTACTGATCCCGCTGAACCATATCCTGTTTATAGATCACCATGTTATCGCGCAGGTAATCAAATCCAAGTTCGTTATTGGTAGCATAGGCTATATCGCAGCCGTAAGATTCCCGGCGCATGGCAGGTTCAAGCCCCTGTACGATCAGGCCGACACTTAAACCGAGGTATTCATAAACCGGCCCCATCCAATGGCGGTCACGACGGGCCAGGTAATCGTTAACGGTAACAATGTGCACACCTTTTCCGGCCAGGGCGTTAAGATAAGCAGGAAGGGTGGCCACCAGGGTCTTGCCTTCACCGGTTTTCATTTCGGCAATCCGGCCCTGGTGCAAAACGATGGCTCCCAAAATCTGAACATCGAAAGGCCTCATACCAGTCACACGCTTGGCCGCTTCCCGGACCAGGGCAAATGCTTCAGGCATTAAATCATCAAGGCTTTCACCCTGCTGAAGACGTTCCTTAAACAGTTCAGTCTGGGCCGGAAACTGCTCCTCGCTTAAATTGGAAGCCCAGGACTCCAACCCATTAACTGTCTCTACCATCTTTTCTAAACGGCGCAGCTCTTTTTCATTTTGGTCGCCGAATAACTTTTGAATAAATGAGGCCATCTTACTACTCCTTTCCCTTACGCTCCGGATCAAGTTCACTGCAGAGCGCCCACAAACTGCCTGCTACCAGTGAATGTCCTCCCAGGATTACCGGGATTGGGCATTCAACTGCTGCCCTGGTAAATTCCTTCAACCAGGGATTTTCTACTTCCTGCCAGCGCCCGAGATCAGAGAGAAAACGATCCCGGTCTGACGGATATTGCTGGAAATGATAGGTTAAAACCCTGCTGTCGATAAATGCGCAGCGGACCAGTCCGGACAGGTATTTAAAAAATTTTTCCAGGCCGGCATGTTCTATCAAAAGTCCCAGCAGGGATACAACTTCTTTTGCCTCGACCCGTCCCAGTGATTTCATGCCGCGCTCTTCGGAAAAAACCCGCAGGCGCAGTTTCAAAACAGCATTGAGACGCCCGATAATCGGCGCTCCGACCCTGCCGATCAGGGCAACATCCTCATATTCGTCACTAAGCACAGCCTTGGCCTGTTCCAGGATGCTGTAATCAAGCTGTAAACTGTCAATGGCTGCTTTAGTCCGCGGACCGGTAAAAGGTCCGGCTCCCAGAATAAGGAGATCACTTGGAGTGTCAATATCAAATAATAGGCCCAGTGAATGAGGCATCAGCTCCATCTCCAGGCCCAGCTGATCACGTAAAGTTAAAGCCAGGCTGTTATCCATGGCCGGAAGTTCAATCGAGTCAAGATGCGGTGGAACAGTAAAGGCTGCAACATCGACTGACTGAGTATTGTTTGTATAAACAAAATTCTCCCTGCCGAGCAGGGTTTCACATACCATTTTCAGCTCATCAGCTGATATAAGGGGCGAGCCGGCTCCGTTCAAACAGAAAACTTTTTTTAATTCATTCTGCCTGATCGCTGCCTGAAGCTGCCTGCCGTAATGAAACTGATCCGGCGGGATAGTATTCAGATGAACTTCTGCTCCGAGCTCAACTGCCGGCGCTACCAGCTCCGGACGGTTTGTGTAAAGATAGGTTTGGCCAAAACAGGAAACCTGCTTAATTTTTTCAAGATTGTCAAGCAGGGCAGCCTGCCTGACCAGGACCATGGCTTCTTCTATATCACTTCGCGGCTGCGATCCTTCAAAAATCACAGCGTTTACTCCACTATTCATGCAGACGAACCTCTTCCTGCCGAAGGCCCGGAATACGCACCGTTAAGGAATTATTCCGGCTCAATCAACCCGTAATTATCATCTCTTCGCCGGTAGACAACGTTTATATCTTCAGTCTCGGCATTAGTAAATACGAAGAAGTTGTGTCCCAATAAATCCATCTGGAGTATTGCTTCCTCCACACTCATTGGCTTCATGGAAAAGCGCTTTGTTCTAACTACCTGTGGCTTGTCATCCTCCATTCTTTCCTCTAATTCCTTTTCAGCATGTTTTTCGCTGATTACCCGTGTGCCTCGCTCGCGTTTAGACTTACTCATACGTGTTTTATATTTTTTTACCTGCCGTTCAAGCTTGTCAACTACCATGTCAATGGAAGCATACATATCACCGGTGGATTCTTCACCCCGTAATATTAAACCATTTAAGTTCATGGTCACTTCAACAATATGCTCTTCCCTGATTACACTCAAAACCACCTGGACATCTGTGGATTTGTCAAAATGCTTTTCCAGTTTGCTTAGTTTTTTCTGGGCATAATCAACCAAAGCCGGTGTGGCGTCAATATTTTTGCCGCGTACGTTTATATCCATATTCGTTACCTCCTGCTCTCTGATATGGAATCTATCTTACTACAATAACTATTCACCAGTCCAGTAAAAATTCCTTCCTTTGATCAATTCTTGATTAAAGGATTATAAGCAACTACTGCTCCGTGGACCAGAGCCCCATGGCTGTGTAAGACTTCGGCTGCTTCTCTCAGGGTGGATCCGGTCGTATAAATATCGTCAACCAGCAAAACAGTTAAGCCTTTCTTAACAGTACCGGCCAGAGAAAAGGCTTCATGAATATTTTCCTGCCTGTCACTGCGAGATAAAGCTGTCTGCGATAATGTTTTCTTATGCTTGAAAAGAAGTGGATAATACTCCACTGCCAGGGTTTGGGCCAGATGCCTGGCAATAAGGGCACTTTGATTAAAACCCCTTTCTTTCTCCCGATCCCTGTGCAGGGGAACAGGAACAACCAGATCGGGTAAGGAAACCTGCAGAGCACCAAGTTCATATCCCAGCCACCTGCCCAGGGGGCGGCCTATTGAGCGGCGCCCGTAATATTTATAGTTATGCAGCAAATGACGCCACTGCCGTTCAAATATTGCCAGGGCGTAAAGAGAATGCAGTGATGGCTGCAGCGGGCGGCAGATGCAGCAGGCGTTGGGCGAAAGCCTGAAATCACAGTAAGGACAAAGGTATCCGACAGGAGTAAACTCTTTTTCGCAGGCGGTGCAGAGAGGGCGACCGGCTTGATCCGGAATGACTTCACGGCAGAAAAGACAGCGTTCCGGATAAATTAAACTAATTACATTGTCGAGGAAAGCCTTCATCAACGCAGACTTCCGCTGCGCAAACGCTGATCTAGCAGGGTAAAGCGCTCTTCAGCTTTATTATTGCGAACTGCAATAGCCAGGGCTTTTTTACTACCCACCAGCACAGCGAGCTTGCGGGCCCTGGTTATTCCTGTATAAAGCAGGTTGCGCTGTAAAAGCATGTAATGCTGGGTCAAAACGGGCATAATAATTACCGGGTATTCACTGCCCTGGCTTTTATGGACTGAAACTGCATAAGAAAGCACCAGTTCATCAAGCTCTGTGAAATCATAAACCACGGGACGGGGTTGAAGTAAATCCCGAAAAGTCACCACCATTTCTGTTTCTTCCTTGTCGATGGCAGTGATCAGGCCGATATCACCGTTATAGACTTCCTTCTGATAATTATTACGAATCTGCATCACTTTATCACCCAGGCGAAAAACAGTCCCTTTGCCTGCAGCCTCAAGTTTGTCTCGGCTCCTGGGGTTCAAAGCTTCCTGGAGAAGCTGGTTCAAACGCTCTACCCCGGCAGCCGTTTTTCGCATGGGAGTTAATACCTGCAGGTCAAGTAGCGGATCATAGGGCCCGTAATTGGGCAGCCTTTCCTGGCAGAGTTCAACTACCAGCTGGGCGGCATGTTCCGGATCCTCCTCCTGCATGAAGAAAAAATCTTTATTTTTTACGTTCAGATAAGGCATCTCGCCCTGATTAACCCGGTGAGCGTTAACTACGATCAGGCTTTCCCGGGCCTGCCTGAAAATGTAGTTAAGACGAAAGCAGGGTATATTTCCGGAGCTGATTAAATCCCTGAGCACATTACCGGCCCCGACTGCCGGAAGCTGATCAACATCTCCCACCATGATTAGACGGCAGCCGGCGGGAAGCGCTTTTAGCAGATTATACATTAACAGAAGATCTACCATCGATGCCTCGTCAATAATAACAACCTGGGCCTCAACCGGGTTATCTTCATTCCGTTGAAAGCGGAACCCCTCCCCTTCCGAATAGCTGTACTCAAGCAGACGGTGAATAGTTGAAGCTTCCTCTCCGGTTGCCTCGGTAACTCTTTTCGCAGCCCGGCCGGTAGGAGCAGCCAGAAGCACTTTTTGTCTCATGGATTGGAACGTCGTTAAAAGGGCTTTAATGGTTGTGGTTTTACCGGTACCCGGCCCACCGGTAACCACCAGGACTCCATTTTGCAAAGCTTCTTCCAGAACCTGAAGCTGCTCTTCCGTGAGGTGAGAAGCGTCGTGCTGAATCTTACCGAGCACCTGGTTCATCTCGATCTGGGAGTAGGGGCTAACTTTGCTTTCGAGCTCCAGGAGCAAGCGGGCGCAGCCCTGCTCGGCCTGGTAAAAGGGAGCATAGTATACTGCTTCTCCCGACTCCTGTATTTCGCTGAAGAGACGTTTCTCTTCAATCATCTGGCGAAGTTGTTCTTCAAGATATGATTCAGACAGGGTATCCCCTGTGTCACTAAGCAACTCTTTAATTCTCTCAAAGAGCAGTTCCCGGGGCAGGTAAACATGTCCCTGTTCGGCAGCCCTGCTCAGGGTATAAGAAATTGAAGCCTGGATTCTCTGTGGGGCATCTTCGGGCAGGCCAAGCTGGCGGGCAATTTTATCAGCTGTTTTAAACCCGACTCCGAAAATATCTTCTGCCATACGGTAGGGATTCTCCTGGACTTGCTTAATTGTATCCGACCCGTACCGGCGATAAAGGCGCATCGCCTGTCCTACGCTTACACCATAGCCCTGCAAAAATATCAGGACATTCTGGACATCCTTGTACTGCTTGTAACTGTCTATGATTCCCGCCGCTTTTTTTGCCCCGATGCTGTCAACTTCCTGCAGGCGGTGCGGTTCGTTTTCGATAATATCAAGGGTATCGAGCCCAAAATGATCAACTATTTTATCCGCTGTGGCCGGGCCGATTCCTTTAATCAGGCCGGAAGCGAGGTAGCCTTTCAAGCCGGCAGTAGTTTTCGGCATAAGACGTTCCCAGTGTTCCACGGCAAGCTGTTTACCGTAGCGATTATGGACCTGCCACTGCCCGCTGACCTGCAGGCTTTCATCTTCACGCATAGGTGGAAAGCTGCCCACTATTGTTATTGCTTTACCGTCCTTGCAGCGCAGGATACCAACCATGTATGAACTTTCTTCACTGTAAAACCTGATTTTTTCCAGGGTTCCTTCAAATTGCTCCAGGATAAAAACCTCCACAGATTGTAGTTTCAGGCAAACGAGTCAAACAGTTCATTTATACCACATTTAAGCAGTTAAATCCTGCCTGGCGCTAAAGAAAAACCCGGGAGAAGCAGCCTTTAATGACTGCTTTTCCCGGGTTAATTGATTTTATGTATCTGCACAGCCAATTTAAGTAGCTTTACCTGCTTAAAATAACTGCACTCGCTGTTCATTCAGGCTGGAACTGAACCGCTTTAGCTTCACCGGCGTTTCCATGCCTGAGCTATATTCTCGCTTCAGTTTTCTTATGCAGGCTGGAGCGCTTCCTTCAACAGGTCAACTTTGTCTAGTTTCTCCCAGGGCAAATCAAGCTCGGGACGGCCAAAGTGACCATAAGCAGCAAGCTGCTGATAAATCGGGTTGCACAATTTCAGGTTATCAATAATCGCTGCCGGCCGCAGGTCAAAATGCTTTCTGATCATTTCTTCAATAACCTTTACCGGCACCTTTTCAGTGTCAAAGGTTTCCACCGACAGTGAAACAGGATGAGCCACACCGATAGCGTAAGCTACCTGGACCTGGCACTGTTCGGCCAGCCCGGCGCCGACAATGTTTTTGGCAACATGCCGCGCAGCGTAACAGGCAGAGCGGTCAACCTTTGTTGGATCTTTACCGGAAAATGCTCCGCCTCCGTGGGCAGCATAGCCACCATAGGTATCGACAATAATCTTTCTTCCTGTTAAACCGGCATCACCCTGCGGGCCGCCAACAACAAATCGTCCTGTCGGGTTAATGAGGTACCTGGTCTCCGGAACAATCAAGCTCTCCGGAACAATCTTGCGCACAACGTGTTCGACCATATCCTTTTCAATCTGATCAAGGCTCACTTCATCGCTATGCTGGGTTGAAACCACTACTGTTTCCACGTGTGAAGGCTTGCCATCACGGTAAGCAATACTGACCTGGGTTTTTCCGTCGGGACGCAAATACTCAAGAGTATTGTCCTTGCGGACAGCAGCCAACTGCTGGGCCAGTTTGTGGGCCAGGGAAATAGGCAGCGGCATTAATTCCTCGGTTTCAGTGCAGGCAAAACCAAACATTAAACCCTGGTCACCGGCACCGACCAGATCATATTTATCATCTTTTTTACCGCCCCTGGTTTCATATGCTTCATCAACACCCTGGGCAATGTCAGGAGACTGTTCATCAATTGAGCTAAGAACTGCACAGGTTTCCCCGTCAAAACCAAACTTCGCCCTGGTGTAACCAATATCCATTACCTTCTCCCGGACCAGTTTGGGAATATCCACGTAGCACTCAGTGGTAATTTCTCCGGCTACCAAAACCAGGCCCGTTGTAACCATGGTTTCCGCTGCAACCCGGCCTTTCGGATCTTCCTTCATAATAGCGTCTAGAATCGTGTCGGATATCTGGTCAGCCAGCTTATCCGGGTGTCCTTCGGTAACGGACTCCGAAGTAAACAAAAAGTCTTTCTGTCGCACTAATACTTCCTCCTTCTAAAGCTTTTATTTATAGTTACTCCTGTTACGTTCTTTACAACCGCCGTCTCAAAGGCAAGCTGAAGCTGTCCGGAAACTACAAGGACCTCTTCAAATAAAAAAGCCTCTATTCTCTAAGAGGCCTTTGTGGCACCCCTCATCTCCCGGAGTATTTAAACTCCGCAGCAATTAGCACCGTGACACATAATCCGGTTGCTGGGATTCATCGGGGCTGTCCCTCCTCCGCTCTGGATAAGAGTAACTATATTGAATTATACAGATAGTATACCTTAAATCCTTTATAAAGTCAAATTTTATTTGCAACTGCAACGCTTAGCTTCAGGCTTACGCCTGGGTTAATCTTTTTTATAGAAAGCATTCGCTCTCTGCTCTCTTCAGCTTTTTTTAGCAGGCCGGGCAGTATATGACGATATAGGCTGTAATTACTTTTATTTATTCTTGGAGGTCTTCCCTGTCAACTAAGGCAAACCATAGTTCACCGGAAGCTGCTATTTTACCTTCAACTAATGCTTTTGCTTCACCCTTACCGAGACCGCTTCTCATTTTGCTCATCACTACCTCAAGCTCCAGCTGATCCCCCGGTTTAACCATCTGCTTAAAACGAAAGTTATTGATGCCGGTAAAAAGTGCAAGTTTATGTGCATTTTCCGGCATTGAAAGCACGGCTACCGCACCAACCTGGGCCAGGGCTTCGACGATCATTACCCCGGGCATAATCGGTTCACCGGGAAAGTGCCCCTGGAAAAAGGGTTCATTGATAGTTACATTTTTTAAACCGGCAGCTTTTTCCCCCGGTTTCAATTCAGTAATCTTATCGACTAATAAAAATGGGTAACGGTGCGGGATAACCTGTAAAATCTTTTTAATATCAAGCTGCTGCTCAGACATTTAATCATCTCCCCGCCATGATTTTTCCATAATTTCAGCTACTTCCCGGTCGCTGGCCTGGCTGAACGTCCTGTAAAACTGGCCCACTGCTGCAAAGTTCTCCGGCGCTTTAACATAGACAAGTTCATCAACTTCCTTCTCAAGCTTAGTGAAGGTATCAGGTGGACCGACCGGAACAGCAAGAACAAGCCGGGCCGGATTTTTCTCCCGCAAACTGCGTAGTGCAGCTAAAAGGGTATACCCGGTAGCCACTCCATCATCTATTAGAATAACCAGGCGCTGATCAACCTCTGGCAGCGGCCGGCTGCCGCGGTACAGCTCCAGGCGCCTGGTTATCTCTTCCCGCTCTTTTTCGGCAATCTCTTTTACATAATCTTCGGTGATATCGAGGCGTGAGGTTAAATTTTCATTTACCATCACAAAACCGTCTGCCGAAACTGCGCCAATTGCCAGCTCCGGCTGATCGGGAGCACCCAGCTTTCGGGTTATAACCAGGTCGAGTTCCCCGCCAAGACTTTCCCAAACCGGTTCTGCAACAGCAACCCCGCCCCTGGGAACAGCCAGGATCAAGGGCTGCTGTCCTTTGTATTGCTTCAGTAACTCGGCCAGTTTTTCACCGGCCTGGCGGCGGTCTTTAAATAGCATAACTGTCAACTCTCTTTTGGTCTTATTTTTAGACTGAAAGGGAATCGAATATTTTTTTCGTCGCCTTTACTGCTTCCGAATCATCCGGCAGCTTTAAAAGTGGTTGCCCTTTTAAATCATATTCAGCAACCAGGGGATCATTGGGAACTTCACCGAAAAGCTCAAGTCCGCTTTTCTTGATTTCATCCTGCAGCTGGTCCGCCACACCTTCCTGGCTGCGACCGATAATCAAGCCCATCTTTGAAACTGCTATCTGGACATTGTTAACAATTTCTTTCACTCTCGCGGCCGAGCGAACACCCCTGGCCGTGGAATCACTGGTTACAAGAAGCAGATCCACGCTGGGCAGCAGACGCCTGCTGAGGTGCTCCAGGCCTGCTTCATTATCTATGACCACATAATCATAATTTTTGCTGAGTTTCTCCAGGTAATTTTTCAGCAGGTCATTCGGGTAACAATAACAACCCGGCCCCTGAGGGTTGCCCATGACCACCAGGTCATAAGCATCTTCCTCCACCATGGCCTGGGCTAAGCGGTATTCTATAAAAATATCCTTGGTCATCCCCGTGGGTACAGCTTTTGGGTCCTTGGTGTCTTCCAGGATAGTGCCAATTGTTTGTGTAACTTCCAGGCCGAGAGCCTCATTTAAGTTGGCATTGGCATCGGCATCAACTGCCAGGATACTGCTGTCTTTCTTTTCTTCTACAAGGTAACGTGTTAAGAGAGCAGCCAGGGTGGTTTTGCCTGTTCCACCTTTACCTGCTATAGCTATTCGTTTGGTCATTATTTCTCCTCCTGTTTTTTTATCTAAAGTCGCCCGGTTAAAACTTCTTCCAGCTGGGCAATAGTATTACAGGGCCACATTTCGACTTTTGAAGCAATTATATTTACCGAGCGATAATCAGGCCAGCGTTCAAGGGGCAGTGGATTCAACCAGATGATCCGTTTGACCCGATCATCAAGTTTTTCCAGTGCCTTGAGAGCACGGTCAATCGATACAGTCCGGGTATCGCTGACTATAATCACCGTGGTTTTCGCATTTAAGTAATCAGGGTACTTGCGGCTTAGTTCTTCCAGAGAGCTGCCGAGGTTTGTTCCTCCTCCCCAGTTTTTACTGTGCCGAACAACACTTTCCAGGACATGCTGCAGCCCGGACCTTCCCTTAAGTTCCGGGGTCAGGTTTTCAACCTGCTCCGCAAAACTGAAGCAGGAAAGGTTGCGGACAACATCCTGCAGGCCCATCATAAAATGTATGACAAATGTGCTGTACTGTTTCATGGAAGCTGAAACGTCACACAAAAGCAGGATCTGCTGCTTTGAACGCCGTTTCGGCCTTCTCTTAAGGTTAAATATCACTCCGCCGAAGCGCATATTATCACGCAACGAACGGCGCAGATCAAGCGCTCCGCTGCGCGGCCCCACCCGTCTCCTTCTCAGGATTTTCACAGCAAGCTTGCGTGATAGCTGCTGTAGAAGATGCTCTGCTGAAGGCATATCCGAAGACCGGATCGCTTCAATATCTTTTTCGCGGATATTTTGATCAGCAGAAGTTGAACCGCTACCGGCTCCATCACCTTCAAAGCCGGAAGCATTATTATCAGCTTCACTATCACGGTTTCGACAGTAACGAAGGTGGCTTTTCACCACATTTTCCAGGAGCGGGCGGAACCGCGGTTCAACATTTTTCCCCGTTTCAGTTTTATGTAAAAAGTCCTGGAGCCGGCTCTGTTCATCCTGTGTCATGGATGAATACTGCTGCAGCTCATCATCAGATAGCTGAAGGGATTCTCCTTTAAATTGCAGGTCTTGATCGGCCAGGCTGATTTGCTCCTGCTGTTCCTGCTGGTACTGATTGCTTTGCTCAACCCTTTTTTGGTGAACATCAAAATCAACAAAAAAATGATCAAATATGCGGTTAAAAGCAGCAAAATCTCGTTGACTTTTCACCAGGGCTGCCCTGAGAGCAATTTTAAAAGCAGTCCGGTCAGAAAGGTCTACTCTTTCCAGGGCCTGTAATGCATCAATCAGCTCAGTTGTTCCCAGCGGCAGGCCTTCGCAGCGCAGCAGTTCAACGAATGTTGCCAGATTTTCTGTTAAATGGCTATCCCGGCCCAGAGGTATTTTTTCCATTATTGACATCGGCACATATCACCGCCGTCATCCGTGGATTTTAAGATTTTTTCAACGCCATCAGGACCGATTTCCTTCGTAAAGTACTGCTGATCGGCATGTGTTTTTAAAACCAGGTTTAGTGTGTCGGCCACCAGCTTGCCGTCAAGACGGCTCCGGTTCAGAGCCACAAGGGCCCGGACCCAGTCCAGTGTTTCAGAAATAGATGGTTTCTTGCGCAGGTCTTCATGCCTGCGCAGATGGGAAACTACCCGTGCAGTTTCCCAGGATAACCGGTCGGCCACGCCGGGCACTTTGGCCTTGATGATCCGCACTTCCTTTTCCACTTCTGGAAAATCAAGATAAAGATAAAGACAGCGTCTTTTTAACCCATCTGACAACTCTCGCTCATTATTACTGGTCAGGACAACGACCGGGATATGTTTAGCCGAAATAGTGCCCAGCTCCGGGACCGATACCTGAAAGTCTGAGAGCACCTCGAAGAGAAACGCCTCGAA
>SLBE01000144.1 GCA_007126465.1 Syntrophomonadaceae bacterium
ACCTCCACCCCGGGGTCGGATGAGCTGAGCACGCGCGCAAGCTGAACCGGTCCCGTCGGTCAGCGACCCGCAGGCCCATGCCGTGCGGCTCGCAGCAATGCGTCACTGCGGCTGCTGGGATCTCGCTTTCCGCACTTCGCGAACGGCTTTGAGCGGCATTTACGGGCTGGGGCTGTAGACGGTTGCGGGGATGTCGAGCAGGTCGAGGACCTGTCGTTGCAGGGCGGTGAGCTCGGGTTGGAAGGTGCGCAGAACCTGGCCGTCGGGGGTGGTGAGTTCGTGGCGGGCGACGCTGGTGAAGATCTCGAGGATGCGGGCGGTGGTGGGTGCGGTGCAGCCGCGGTCCTCGGGGTAGAGCGACAGCTCGTCCAGGCCCGCCTGGGCCATGGCTTGTCGGATGGTGCGTTCGATCAGTGAGGAGATGAGCATCGCGATGAAGTGGCAGGTCAGTAGCCCTTCGATGCGGGCCGGGTCGCGCAGCCACATCGGTGCGACGAGCTGGGTGCCCTTGAGCTGGGCGTGACGTTTCTCGAGGTTGGGCTGCCACTTGTAGGCGTCGAGTAGCTCCGCGGCGGACATGTCGGGGTCGTTGGTGATCAGTGGCCACATCCCGTCGGACGCGGCGTCGTGGGCGACCTGGTCCTCGTCGACGCTGAACCGGACCCGCAGCGTGGTGGTTAGGACCTTCTTGTAGGCGGTGTTGGGGCCGGGACGGCCTCGTTTGGTCTGCCGGAAGCTCTCGACGGTGTCGGTCTCGACGTGGATGTTGACCCAGCGGGTGGCGTTGACCTCGGCGATGGCTTCCCGGGCTTCGGTTTCGGCGGCGACGGCGGTCTTGATGCGGCAGCGTGGTGAGGACAGCCGGACGTTGAGCGCATCGATCTGGGCGATGGCTCGTGCGATGGCCTGGTGGCGGCGGTGCGCGTCTCGGCGGGCCTTGCCGGTGGAGTGGATCCAGATGATCCGGTGGCCGTCGGCGGAGGGCAGATGGTCCTGGTAGGTGGACAGCACGTCCTCGGGATGCTCGGCATCGCGGGTGGGGCGTCGTTGCGCCTCGACCCAGACAGGGGTGTTGGTCACGACCCAGTCCCGAAAGACCCGGTCCTCCTTGCGTGAGGCGGGCAGCACGGACAGGAACCTCCCGCCGCGGCTGTGGATGTGGGCCACGTTGTCGAACGTCGCGAGCTTGGCATCGGCGACGTAGAGGAACCCGACATCGCCGGTGAGTGCGACGAGGGCGTCCCAGGTGCCGATGTGGGTGGTGACGTCCGCGGTGTTGCCGTCCGCGACACGGAAGGCGATCGGCACCGCGCCGTCGGCGGTCACCGTCAGGATCCACACGAGTTGTTGCAGGTCAGGCCGATGATCTTTGCTGAACCCGTAGACCACCGCCGGGGTGAGCTTGCCGCCACGCTCCTGCCCGTCGGCGGTGCCGTACGCCCCGGAGAACTTGATCGAGGTCGAGTCGTTGTGCAGCCGGGACAGGTCGATGTCGAAGCTGTCGACCGCATCCAGGACCAGGCGGGTCAGCAGGCTGGCACGGTCCGCATCGAACAGCCGGGCGAGCATCCGCCCCACCCGGTCATCGTTGAGCACAGCGATGTCGTCGGCGCTCAGGCCGACCTGGCTCGGCTCGTAGCGGGAAGCCCACTCCCCGAGTGCGTAGACGGGGGCGTGGCGCACCACCAGGTTTCGGATCACCACCCCGAGTACTGCCGCAGGTGACAGCCGCAACCGCGGATCGTCGGGCACATGGGCTTCGAGGAGCCGGTCGATGCCGAGCCGGTCGTAGAAGGCGTTCACGAGCGGCAGCCCCGCCAACAGCCGGGACTGAAGATCAAGGTCGGTGACATCCACCGTCACATCCTGCCCGCACGGGTGGGCACGTGATTGCCCACTGCGGTTACAACGTATACGCTGTAACCGTCCGGACGAAGCAACCTCAACGTCAGAAGCCCCATGCCAGACGACATCCCGCCAGAGGTCGACGCCGAACGGCGACGCATCGTCGCCGAGCTCAGCCAGATGGGATTCACCCTGCCCGGCTCAGTCGTGAAGCGGACCGTGACCTGCGGCAAACCGGCCTGCCGGTGCGCAGACGACCCCGACCAGCGGCACGGCCCCTACATCCAGTGGTCACGCACCGTCAAGGGCCGCACCGTCAACAAGATGCTCAGCGTCGAACAGCTCGACCGCTACCAGCCCTGGATCGACAACGGCCGGCGACTACGCGACCTCGCCCACCAGCTCGAAACCCTGTCGTTGGAGGCCATGCGCACCGCTGAAGGCTGGAACAGCTAAATCAGCCGAAGCCTCTCCGCGAAGTGCGGAAAGCGAGGCGCGGGGGACGGCTCGTGGCTGCACGCCGTACCCCGCGGTCGAGGGTGCTCGGGGGGTCACCGTACGGTGGGCTCCCCGAAGGCGTGCTTGGTTTGGCTACGCCACCCATCCTCGAACATGCTGGTGTTGGCCATCTCAAGCCGGAGGCGAAGCACCCCCGTTACGTCGACGTCAAGGTCCACGGATTGCCCGAACCGGAGTCGTTCCTCACTGAGCACGCGCCCGTCACCGTAGACCGTGAACCGGATTTCAGAGTCGGTTCGGCTGGAGTCATCTGTTTGACCGACGGTGGTCGTGAACACTGAGTACGCCCGACCGAGATCGTACTCCTCCCAGCCGGTGTGGGTCCGGTCGTCGAAGGCCCAGGTCGAGCAGTGACGCGCCCTCTCGAAGAGTCGGCCGTTGATCCGCACCGAACCGCCAGTGAACCCGCTGCATCTGCTGGACAAGGAGCCTTCATTGCCGCCTTGTGCGACCCGCTGTTTGTCGACACCCAGGACAGCGGGTTCGGGTGGAGCCGCCAGGCGGTAGATGAAGGCGGCCATCGCTTGACGAGTGACCGGATCAGCTGGACGGAAGGTCCCGTCCGGGAAGCCGCTGGCCACCTCCATCTGGACCATCCAGCTGACCTGCACCGCGAAGGGGTGATTGGAGGGAACGTCGCTGAACTCGCCACCGTGCACCGCTGACGGCTCGCCCTCGAAGCGGTGGAGGAATGCAGCGGCTGCTTGTCTGCTGACAGCGCGCGTCGGTCGGAAGGTGTTGTCCTGGAACCCGGACGTGATCCCCTCGTCTACCAGCCAAGCGATGGCGTCGTGGAAGGGGTGGTTCGCCGGTACGTCATCGAATCCAGCTGCGCTCGATACGGCCGGTTCGCCCGCCAGCCGGTAGAGGAACGCTGCGGCAGCCTGGCGGCTGACCTCCGCCGTAGGCCGGAACCTGCCGTCAGGGAACCCGGTGGTCAGCTGAGCTTCGACCAACCAGGAGATCTCGGTGACGAACGGGTGGTCGTCGGGAACATCGGAGAAGCCGCTGCTGGCGTGGCCAAGCGGTACCGGAGAGGCGAGTTGGAGGAGCAAGGTCAGCAGCGCGACGATCGCGACGGCGCCCACAGCGGAGGTACTGCGGTCCTGTGGCCGAGGGGCCAAGGATCTTGCCGGCGGTTGATAGTGGGTGGGTGTCATCGTGAACAGGCTCCTCGTGGTTGCAGCAGGCGAGGTGGCGCCCGCCTTGGCCCCTGCGCTGCCCGGGATCGTCCTCGGGGCGCACCGGGCGGCTGCATCAGGCGGATACAAGCACCGGTGGTGAGGGCGCTGTGCAGGTTCACACCGACCTCGCACAACCTCGCACGCCGCGCCCGTGCCGCCGCACTGTCGTTCACGGCCTGCGCACCTGCTCGTGTGATGCGCCGTTGACTAGCCCGCGGTGCTCGGGAATGCCCGGCACCGGATCGCGTCCCAGTCGTTGCGCTCGTACATCGCCGCGTAGAGCGACGGGTCCCTGCGTTGCAGTGCCTTCGTGGCCCGCCGTCTGAGGTGGTAGATCCGGCTGTAGGGGGTGTAGACCACCCGCTGGCCGAGGCCACGGCGCACCGTCGCGCAGTACAGCCGGTCGGAGCGGTAGTGGGGACCGTGCTCGACGTTGAGGGGGCCCAGCGCGTCGATCGTGGCACGCGGGATGTACACGGCGAAGAAGGGGGCGAAGCTGAGGGCGTGCAGGCCGCTCGGCAGCGTCGGGTCGGGGGTGAGGAGGTTGCGGTGCAGGCTGGAGACGTTGGTGTCCGTCTCCCGGCCGAGGTCGGTGGCGGGAACGTGGGAGCGCGCTGCGCGCCCGCCCGGCGGCAGGACCTGACGGGGCACCACCAGGCCTGCAGCCACGTCCAGATCCAGCACGTGCCACAGGCCCTCGAGCCACCCGGGGGTGACGACTGCATCGTTGTTCAGCAGCACGACGTCCCGGTCCCCGGCCGCCTCGATGCCGCGGTTGACGGCGGCGGTGAAGCCCAAGTTGCGGTCGTTGCGCAGTAGCCGCACGGACCCCTCGGCTGCCCGCGGCTCCAGCACCGCCAGGGTGTCGGCGTCGGAGGCGTTGTCGACCACCACCACCTCGGTGTCCGACGGGCTGTAGGCCGCCAGGGCATCCAGGCAGGCCGTCAGCTCCGCGGGGGCCTGGTAGCTCGGGATCACCACGGTGGTCGGTCG
>SLBE01000040.1 GCA_007126465.1 Syntrophomonadaceae bacterium
AGCAAATTCTTTAACGTCACGCCTTGATTTCAACATTAACATACCTTTTAACTCCCCGTACAGGGGATGCTCGACAATAACATCGATAACTGTACCGCCGGCATCAACTATAATGTACAGCTCATCTTCCATTTGCGTCATGTTATGGCGAACAGCAAAGGTTTTTCTGTACGGGGCTGAATTGTAATTGCGCGCTATCATGTAGCCCCTGGGTGTGGAAAGAATCTCCTTTCCCGAAGCCCTGAGAATTGAAACATCCTGAACTATCACCTGCCGGCTTACTCTAAGTTCAGAGGCAAGCCTTGAACCGGCAACCGGCTCTGAAGCAGTGCCTAGTATATCAATTATTTTACTGCGCCTTTCTTCAGGAGTCATATCTACAGCCCCATTTGCTTTATATTACAACCGCCTTTACTTTGTTATCCATTATATACTTTTTGTATCAACCAGCAAATCGAACTTAATTGACGCCCTTAAAACCTTTTGAGATAATCAGGCTATTAGTATTGTAATTGCATGTGCCAGTAAAGGTGGAGACCATTACAAATGTGCCAGTTTTGTCATCAGCACGGAGAAGGTAAAAAATGGTACCTGAAAGCTGAAAACTACGCTGAAGATTTTTTGAGTGATATGCGCCGCAGTAAATATATTGAGCATTTTTTCCGGGATCCCCAGCATTTAAAGGACAGGATTGACCTGCTCGATACATTAAACCGCATGCCTTCTTTCGTCCAGGCAGTGATTAAACCGGCCATTACCAGCCGGATGAAAAAAATGCATCACGGTCAGGTTTTGCCGATTGAAGATGTGGAAGAAATATTCGGCTTCGTCAACTCGGTAGTTCGCTTACCCTGCATTTGCCGCAAGGCTTCTTTAGGCACTGAAGAACGCTACTGCTACGGACTAAGCATGGTTCCCGCGGAACAATCCAGGCTCAAAGGAATCGTGGAGGCAGTTGACGCCGATTACCTGAACGGGCCCGATACAGCAGGGCTTGAAACAGTCCCCAAAGAAGATGCGCTGGATCAATTTAAATCCCTGGAAAAGAAAGGACTTTTTCACTCCGTGTGGACTTTTATGACCCCCTTCATTGGGGGAATCTGCAACTGTGACCACGACTGCATGGCCATGAAGGCTACTACCATGAAAGGACTGCCGGTCATGTTCCGGGCCGAATATGTAGCCGAGGTTCAACCCGAATTATGCAACGGCTGCAGAAACTGTATCCGATCCTGTCAGTTCGGCGCCATTAATTTCAGCCTGGCCCGGGAAAAAGTCAACATCGATTCCAGGATTTGTTACGGTTGTGGAGTCTGCCGCGTCCACTGCACAAAAAAAGCGATCACTTTAAGTGAACGCACGTCAATTCCGGCAGCAGCAGGTATCTGGTAGCTATTATTATCGTTTGCCTAAAACTTCACATCACTTGCTGCAATATCTAAACATAAATAAGTGTTTAAGGGGTCATACCTTTCAGCACTGCTAATTCTAAAGGTGATAGTATTTGGTCAAGATCAAGGATAAAAATGATTCTTCCATCTATATTTCCAAACTTCATGTAATTTACCTGCTTGCCGGTGGGGCTCGACGGCATATCAAAAATCATCTCGTTGGGAATATCGACCATTACGGGAGCCGAACCAACAATAAAACCAACTTTTTGGTCATTAGTCTTTACCTGGATAATTCTTCTTGCCTCCGGGCTGCCAGCTGAAACAAACCCAAAATGCCTGGCCAAATCGATCACCGGAAGCTCTTCGCTGCGCATATAAACCATGCCATCAATAAAGCTGTTGGCATCAGCTGCAGGCTTTATGGATGCACAGCTTGCTATGCCAAAGATATCCTCAACCTTCAGGGCATATTCTTCCTCACCCAGGTAAAATGCAAGCAGCTGTGTACTTTTAATTTCTGCTGTTTTTACCGGCTCTTCTTTTCTTTTGTATTTTATTTCATCACCATAAGTGTAAGTTGCATATGCTGCCTGCTCCTGGCCTCTTCTAAAGTTAGTCTCTGTATAACTGAAAGAATCATTATAAGTTTGTCTTTTAACCGGGTTGATTAAAGTGTCGTAAGCATTTTTTATACTTATAAATCGAGTTGATGTATTTTCGCCGGGGTTTAAATCAGGATGGTACTCTCTTGCCAGTCTCCGATAAGCCTTCTTGATTTCTTCCATCGAAGCATCTTTTTCTACACCGAGCAATTTATAGTATTCCAATAATAATCACCTGTATCAGCCTTTTTAACTAATATTTTTTATTACCGCTGCCAAGCTAAAATATATGGCGTAAGTATAGCAAGGTTCAAACAAGGGTGTCAAATGAATAAATCAATATTTACCGATTGCTCTATTTATAATATAGTTTAAGCAGGAGGATGACCTCAATGCTGGAAAACAATATAACTGATACTGCTTTAATCTTTGAAGGCGGAGGGATGAGAGCCAGTTATACTTCGGGCTTTCTTAATACCCTGCTCGAGAATAACCTTTATTTCGACTATGTGGCCGGCATCTCTGCCGGAGCCAGCAACACCGTTAACTACCTGTCCAGGGATACCGAGCGGGCCAGGAAGTCTTTTGTTGACCTGGTTTTGGAACCGGAGTTTGGCGGTTGGCATTCTTTTTTAAAAGGTGAAGGCTATTTCCGCGCCCACTATATTTATGAAGAAACCTATCACCCAGGTGCAGCTCTGCCCTTAGACTTTGATACTTTTATGGCCAACCCGGCACGAGTAAGAATCGGTGCTTTCGAAATGGAAAACTGCATAATGCGCTACTTCACAAAAGACGATATCAACACGGTCCAGGACTTAGTTAAAATAGTCCGCTCCTCCTCAACTTTGCCTTTTTTCATGCTGCCGACAGACTTTCAGGGGAAAACCTACTTAGACGGCGGGCTTCACAGCGGCATTGCCTTAGACATCGCCAAAAAAGATGGCTTTAAGAAGTTTTTCGTTGTTTTAAGCCGTCCAAAAGGTTTCCGGAAAGGACCATTTAAACTGCCGGGTTTAATCAAGTCGTATTTTCGACAGTATCCCCAACTTGTAGATGCCATGCTCGGCTGTTATGAAAAGTACAACCAGACCATGGACGAACTTGACGAGCTGGAAAATGAGAACAGGGCTTTCTTAGTCTGCCCTGAAGCAATGCCTGTAAAAAACATGGAAACAAACTATAATAAGCTGCTGCAAAGTTACCGAATGGGATATGCCCAGGGTCAACGTGATTTACCATACTGGAAAGAATTCCTGGGAGTTGAATAAGGCCGGAAGGAGTTTAATAAATGGCAACCAAGAAAATACCACCATCAATCGATGAATGGCTTAAGGAGGCTAAGGCAGGTCCTGCTGCTTCAGAAATAGGGATGTATCTCACTCACAATGGAGTTGTACGCCAAACCCCTAAGGCTAAAGTCCGTGAGGGTCTCGATGACGGTTCAACAGTAAAAGGGCTTGAATTTTACTATGATGCGGAAAAAGTTGAAGCTGTTATAGAAGAAACCAATAAACTTGAAGGCATATTCTATGTTAAAGTCTGGCTTAATGAAGGCCAGCTCGAGGTAGGGGATGACATTATGTATGTCCTCATTGGCGGAGACATCAGGCCCAATGTAGTAGATGCCCTTCAATTTTTAGTTGGCAAAGTAAAAACCGAGTGCGTGACTGAAATAGAGCAATATTAGAACCCCAATTCCTCGCCGATGATAATTACATGGAAATCTGAGTCCTGGGGCCTTTTATGGATAATGCTTGTTATATTGCAGTTTCTCTCTTCAGACCTGCAATCACTACATAAACCAGTGGTATTGCATGCCAGCTCATTGTCATATTTAATATTATTCATCGGTGCTGCTGTAAAGCGGAGCCTCTCCAAACCGGCATTTAAATCTTTAACCAGTTTGTTGGCACCTGCAATAACAATTATCCGGTCAGAACCGTAAAGGCTTCCTGCAATACGGTTTCCGGCCCCGTCTATGTTAATAATCTGACCGTCAATTGTTATGGCGTTCGCACCCAGGATAAACACATTGGCAACAAGATACTGCATCAGGATATCCCGCATCTCCTGCTTGCTGCCTACAATGTTCCACCCCGGGCTGTTATTTTCCATGGCATAGTTATTAACTGCACAGGTATGAGGGATGGCAACACAGTTTTTCTTTTCCAGCTCTTTATCCAGACCCAGGGCAAATATTGTATGTGAATCTCCGCATCCGATGATACCATTATCAGGAATAAGGCTTAAAGTAAGTTTCCCCGTTTCCTCGACTGAGTCACAGTAGTAAGCTTCAAAGTTATTCTTTTTAAGGTTCTTTACTGCGGCTGTTCCTTTTTGCTTAAAATACTTATTTCTGATCCTGCTCCTGTCATGTTCTTCTTCATTTAATTTTGGCAGCTTGAATTTATGTAGATCTAACATGTTCTAACCTCCCGGTTATTTATTGTATGGAGCAGGCCTTTCTATCATTTGCTGCATTTAGCCTATCCAGTTAACAAGGCTCAGACCTTCAATACGGCTGAAGTGCTTTG
>SLBE01000097.1 GCA_007126465.1 Syntrophomonadaceae bacterium
GAATCATTCGAACCGGTTGAAGTAAAAACCGCCGATTTCGGATTGAAGCTGGAAGGCCTGCCGGAAGACCTGAAAGGCCGCTTTGAAGACCCCGTATGGGATGAGCTTTATAAAAGCTGCCTGGGCTGCGGTGTTTGCACTTATGTCTGCCCCACCTGTTACTGTTTTGATGTAGAAGACTTCGGGCATGATACAAAAGGCGAGCGTTTCCGCTGCTGGGACAGCTGCATGTATGGCCACTTTACAGATATGGCCGGCGGCCATAATCCCCGGGCGGGTCGCAAGGAAAGGGTCAGGCAGCGTTTTATGCATAAGCTGCGCTATTACCCTGAAACTTTTGGTCAAATTGCCTGTGTCGGCTGCGGGCGCTGCTTGCGCAGCTGCCCGGTAAACCTCGATATTGTTCAGGCCATCCAGGCGCTTGGAGGTGAAGCTGTTGAGCAGCGTTAATGTACTTTTACCCCAACAGGCAACTATCCTTGATATAACCGAGGAAACACCCGATATTAAAACCCTGCGCGTGGTTGGAAAAGACGGGTTGCCTTTTGATTTTATGCCCGGCCAGTGTGCCATGCTTTCAATCCCGCCGGTGGGTGAAGCTATATTTTCAATCACTTCGTCACCTACCTGCCGGGAATGCCTGGAGTTCAGCATTAAGGATGTAGGTAAAGTATCGCATGCCCTGCATAATGTTGTGCCCGGGCAGCAGATCGGGATCAGGGGGCCGTACGGTAATGGGTTCCCTGTCGATGAAATGAAAGGTAAGGACCTGCTCTTTATCGGGGGCGGCATCGGCCTGGCTCCGCTGCGCTCCCTGATCGGTTACTGCTTTGCCCACCGTGAGGATTACGGCAAAATAGACATAGTATACGGGGCCCGTTCCCCGGCCGATTTGATCCGCAAAAGCGAGGTCCAGGAAAGCTGGGCCGAAGAGCCGGATACGGATGTTCACCTGACCGTGGATGCAGAGTTTCCGGGCTGGGATAAAAATGTCGGCTTTGTGCCTACTTACGTCTCAGACCTTGGTTTTACCCCGGAAAACAAGATAGCTGTAACTTGCGGTCCGCCGATTATGATCAAGTTTGTCCTGCAGGCTCTCGACAAGTTGAATTTCACCCCGGACCAGGTGGTTACCACCCTGGAAATGCGGATGAAATGCGGTGTCGGTAAATGCGGGCGCTGTAACCTTGGACATGTTTATGTCTGCAAGGATGGGCCGGTATTTACCCTTGAAGAGCTGAATGCACTACCCGGGGAATACTAAAATAACGGACGCAGCTGAATTCATAATTATCCGTAGTTAAGGGGGAAGTGCAGGTTAGCCTGTCAAGCTTCCCCCTACTTTTGTCCGGCCTTTTTTACTTATGGTATAATGCATTATTATATGTCGAAATCTAACAAAAAGCCGGCAGGGGAGGCTGAAAGCTATAAACGAGAGAAAGCTGAAAGAGCTGCTTTCGGCAGTGCAGCAAGGTGAAGTGAATATTGAGCAGGCAGCGGAGAAGCTGCGCCTGCTGCCCTATGAAAACCTTGAATTTGCCAGGGTTGACCACCAGCGCTACCTGAGCCGCGGTTTTCCCGAGGTTATCTATTGCCCCGGTAAAACAGCGGAACAGGTTGTGGCTATATTCGGACGCCTGGCGGCAACCGGCGGAACAGTCCTGGCAACCAGGGCCGAACCGGCTGTTTTTGAAGCTGTAAAGGCGGCTCATCCCGCAGCCGAATATCACCAGACAGCCAGGGCTATCGTGCTGCGTGGCGAAAGCGAACCTGAGCGAATCGGTTGTATTGCTGTTGCTTCAGCCGGCACTGCGGATATGCCGGTGGCAGAAGAAGCGGCCCTTACCGCTGAACTGCTGGGCAGCAGGGTAGAACGTATTTTTGATGTTGGAGTGGCCGGTATTCACCGCCTCTTTGATAACTGGGACAAGCTAAACCAGGCCCGCGTTATAGTTGTCGTAGCAGGAATGGAAGGTGCTTTGGCCAGCGTTGTCGGCGGCCTGGCAACCTGCCCGGTTATCGCCGTTCCGACCAGCGTTGGCTATGGCGCTAATTTTGGCGGGCTGGCCCCGCTGTTAACCATGCTGAACAGCTGCGCAACCGGAGTGGCGGTAGTTAATATTGATAATGGTTACGGTGCCGGGCATATTGCGGCTATGATTAACCGGGTTGGAGAGGGTGCCGTGAAATGAACGGAAAAACTATTTATTTCGACTGCTACAGCGGAATCAGCGGTGATATGGCCCTGGGGGCTTTAATTGATGCCGGGGCAGATCTTAAGCAGCTTAAAGAGCTATTGTCCAAGATGAACCTGGGCGGTTACAGCCTGGAAACTGAACAAGTCAAAAGAGGTGGACTGGCCGGAACCAGGGCCGTGGTCAGCCTGGAAGATAAACAGCCGGTAGAAAGGCATCTTTCCGGTATCCTTGAACTGATTGATTCTTCTGAGCTGCCCGGGCCGGTGAAGGTAAAAAGTTCAGCAATTTTTACCAGGCTCGCCGAAGCGGAAGCAGCGGTTCACGGCATGCCCGTTGAAAAAGTTCATTTTCATGAGGTAGGGGCAGTCGATGCTATAGTGGATATAGTCGGTACGGCTGCTGCGCTGCACCTGCTCCAGGTGGATAAAATTATTTGTTCCCCGCTTCCGATCGGCAGAGGTGAAGTGCAAACCGCACACGGCAGGCTGCCCCTGCCTGCTCCGGCTACCCTTGAATTGATAGCCATGCGGCAGGTACCGGTTAAAGGGTCCAACCATGAATTTGAAATGGTTACACCTACCGGCGCTGCTATTGTTACAACCCTGGCTGAATCATTTGGGCCCTTTCCCACTTACACAGTTAATGCAGTCGGTTACGGAGCAGGCACAATCGATCCCGGTTATCCAAACTACCTGCGGGTAATATTGGGAGAAGCAGCCCGGCTCAAGGGTAGCTATGAAGAAGAAGTTACAATGATTGAAACCAATATTGATGATCAAAACCCGGAACATTTTAGTTACCTGATGGAGCAGCTTTTTTCAAAAGGCGCCCTGGATGTTTATTTTACACCGGTTCAAATGAAAAAAAACCGGCCGGCAGTACAGCTGAATATTCTTTCTCCCCCTGAAAAGGCAGATAGTCTCAAGGAAATTGTCTTTTATGAAACCTCCACCCTTGGTTTACGGATCTATAATGCCCGCAAGATGATGCGTCAGCGTGAGACCGTAACCATCGAGACGGAATGGGGGCCGGCCAGGGTCAAGACATCGCCACCTGCTCCCGGCCAGGCTGAACTGCACTTTGCCCCGGAATACGAAGATTGCAAAGAGTTAGCCCGTAAATCGGGCTTACCTCTCAAAGAAATTTACAGGATAACGGAAATATTATTTCGCAATCGCGAGCAAAAGTAGATCTGAAGTGCAAGATTTAGAATATTATTGACATAAGCACGAATTTGTAATATAAACAAATGAAAGGAGGAATCTGACATGAAAGCAAATCAGGTTATAGAGCAGATCAGGAAACTCAATCGGGTATTTCTTAAACCGGAAAATGATGATCCGGATCTTAAAGATGCTATAAAAGTCGTAGCCCAGGTTACAGGAGCAGCAGCGCTGCTTTTGGATAAAGAAGGTATTATTATTAGCAGTGATTCCGGTGAGGCGGATAAAAGTGGCCCGCTCGAAAGCATAATTAAGGAGGGGGCAGTGACCGGAGATGCGGTTCTTGCTTCAAAAGCCAAGGCTGCTGAACCGGCAGTAAATGAGGTGTATAACAGTAAGGGTGAGCAGAGCTTTTACTATACAGCCCTGCCCATCCGCAGCGGCAGTAAAAGGCTTGCTTCACTGATGTTGTTTAGCCCTGGGAAAGAGCTGAGTCCCGAGCAGCTAATTCTGGCTGAAGTCAGTGTAAGTCTCATCGGGATGCATATTAAACATGAAACAACCGACCAGGAAGAAGAGGGAGCCCGCAACAAGGAATTGGCCGAAGGCGCCTTTGAGAGCCTTTCTTACTCAGAGGTTGAGGCTATCCGGGAAATCCTGAAAAATATCGACAACAACGAAAGTGTTGTTGTAGCCAGCAAAATTGCCGACAGCCTCGGCATCACCCGCTCGGTAATTGTTAATGCCCTGCGCAAGTTTGAAAGCGCAGGCATCATCGAGTCGAGATCACTTGGCATGAAAGGAACGCTTATTCGCGTGAAAAATAGCCATGCCCTGGAGCTGGTTGCCTCTCGTTCTGAAAAAATGGGCCCGTTTTAACCATAGGAGAACAATAATGGTATAGTATCAGGAAAAATATAAAGCGGCGATTTAATATCGCCGTTTTGGCATTAGGTGAAAATATTTAATTGACTTTGTGCTTACAGGTTGTTACAATATGCACTGATTTCAAATCAGAAGCAGCGTTTCTTAAAACGCGCAGGAGGAACTTCAACAGTGTTAATGGTTTTACTTACTTTACTGGCCATATTTTTTGCCAAGATCGCCCACGTCAGTCTCGGTACTATTCGAATAATCTACCTGACCAGGGGGCAAAGCAAAATTGCTGC
>SLBE01000122.1 GCA_007126465.1 Syntrophomonadaceae bacterium
CCGATTTTATCTTCGCTGGTTATACCGTTGAGCAGGGAAATAATGATGGTGTGCGGGGCAACCTGGTTTTTAACTGCTTCTATTGCTTCATCAAGGTTGTGGTTCTTTACGGCAAATATTATTAAATCAGAAGGACCTACCCTGTCGTCAGGCAGTACAAAGTTAAAGCTGCATTCTTCACCGTTGCAGAAAATCCGGTTCTGCCTGTAGCGGTTAATTCTGCCTTGGTCGGCAATGATGCGCAGGTTGTCGTGTGGCATTACTTTAGAAAGGTGATGCCCGTATAGAATGCCCAGCGCCCCTAATCCGATGATCGAAACTGTCTTGATTTCGCGGTTGATTGCCAAGTTGCTTACCCCCGTGTGCTTCCAGACTCGAGTAGACAGATTGTCTCAACATGGCTGGTTTGTGGAAACATGTCTACAGGGTGTGCTTCTTTTGCCAGGTAGCCGTAATTACTTAATAGCTTTAAGTCGCGGGCCAGGGTGGCCGGGTTGCAGGAAATATAGACAATCTTTTCCGGTGCAGCTTCTGCCACGGTTTCCAGGAGGGAAGCAGCGCAGCCTTTGCGGGGTGGGTTTAAAAAAATGGTGAGCGGCTGTTCCCCCTTAAAAATATCCGGCCCGATATTCTCAACTTTTTCTACAATAAATTCTGCGTTGTTGATGTTGTTTAAGGCGGCATTTTCCCTGGCATCTTCAATAGCAGCTTTCTCTGCGTCAATGCCGACCACCTGGTCTGCTACTGAACTTAAATAAAGTGAGAAGTTGCCCGTTCCACAGTAAAGGTCATATGCTGTCCGAGGAGTACCGGCCAGGGATACCGCCTTTTTGTAGAGCACTTCTGCCTGGGTGGTGTTGATCTGGAAAAATGATTGCGGAGAAATTCGGTATAAGTAGGGCTTTATTTCTTCGGTGACATGGGCTTTTCCCATAAGAGTCTGGCTGGTGGGGCCTTTCTTACCGTGCCTGAGCAGAACAAGGCCGGTAATGATCTTGCCAATTTCTTCATTAATGAATTTAGCAAGTTTTTCATAGCTTTCAGGTTTAATATTCTGCCCGCCTCCCTTACCACCCTGTTCAGGGTTTACAGATAATGAAAGCAGGCACTCACTGCTTGCAAAGGAAGTGCGGATTGTTGCTTCGCTGATCGGCAGCCAATTATCTTTACGGTCTTTAAAAAGATCCATATAAAGCTGCACTGCCCTGCGCAGGCCGTTAATGACCCGGACGTTTATTGGGTGCTGGACCGGGCATTGCTCGATATCTATAAGCTCGTTTGTTTGGGGCTTATAAAAACCGGCCAGGACTTTATCTTCAGGACAGGCTAAATGAACCCGGGTTTTGTTGCGGTAGTGCCAGGGTTCTGTCATGCCGGTAACCGGTAATGCTTTTATATCGAACCCGGCAATGCGGTTTATAGTTTCGTTAACCATTTTTTGTTTCCAGGCCAGTTGTTCCCAGTATTCTAAGTGCTGCAGCTGGCATCCACCGCAGTTTTCAAAATAAGGGCAGAGGGGAGTTATACGATGAGAAGAGCGCTTTAATAATTCAAGTAGTGTAGCCTCGGCATAATTTTTTCGCTTCCGGGTAATTTTTACTTTGGCCGCTTCTCCCGGTAGAGCGCCGGGCACAAAAATTGCAAAGCCGGAAATCCTGCCGACACCTTCTCCCCGGTGGTTAAGGTCGGCAATAGATAGAACATGAATTTCCCCTGGAGAGCAGGGTGGCTGCCGCTTTATACACTCTTTTCCCATATCTTTATTATCCTTTGATTCATTCATTACAAGTACACAACCCCCGTTCCCTCGTACTTTGCGTAATTAGGAGATCTCAGCCATCTGGGGCTTTTCTAAGAAGAAATAGGATCTGTATCTGCCGATGAAGAAGAGCGCCAGTACAAATGATAACAGTTCTGCCAGGGGAAATGCGAGCCAGACTCCGTTTAGTTGGAAGAATAAAGGTAGGGTAAGCAGGGCTGGAATAAGAAAAAGAACCTGCCTGGCCAAGGATATAGCAAAGGCAGCTTTAGCCTTGCCCAGGGCCTGGAAAACACCGGCTGTAACCATTTGAATGCCGACTGTCATGGAAAGTGAAAACATAATTCTTAAGGCATCACGGCCAAGCGCAATTGCTTCCGGATCAGTTGTAAAGATTCTCATCAGTGGCTCCGGGATGGCCATAACCAGGGCGAAGGCTGTAAAAGAAATAATTGAAGCAGTTTTTATGGCTAAAATAATTGATTCGCTTACCCTGGCCCGTTGGCCGGCACCATAATTAAAGCCCACTATGGGCAGCATGCCCTGGACAATGCCTAAAATTGGCATCAGGGTGAACATCATTACCCGGTGAACAATCCCAAGCACGGCAATTGCAATGTCACCGCCATAATAGACTAACAGGTTGTTGGCAATGATCAGCATAAAGCTGGCCGAACCCTGCCTGGCAAAAGCAGAAGCGCCAACGGCCATTATTTCCTTGATCATATAAAGCCTTGGCCAGAAGTATAAGATACTGATGCTTAGTGAACTCTGCCCGCTTAAAAAATAGTAAAGAAGATAAACGGCTGTTAGACCCTGTGCGGTAATTGTCCCATAAGCTGCCCCTCTCATGCCCATATTTAATGCAAATAAAAAAATAGGAGTAAAAAGTATATTTAAAAGGGAAGACATGATCATGGTAAACATGGCCATCTTGGCGTTACCTTCTGCCCGGACAACGTTATTTATCGCGAAACCGAAGGTAAAGCTGATGGTTCCGTAAAGGATGATTTCTAAATAATCTACGGCATAAGGCATCACTGTTGTGCTTGCTCCGAAGAGCTTTAGCATCGGAGTGATATAAACCAGCCCTAAAATGGCGCCTATTACGCTGAATATGATAATCAGGCTGAGAATATTACCAAAAGCACGGTTAGCTTTATCTAAATTATTAGCCCCCAGGGCTCTTGATATAACTGAACTGCCGCCAATGCCCACCGCACCGGCCAGTGCTAAAAAGAACATTTGGATGGGAAAGGATATAGCTACGGCAGCTACACCTATAGTACCTACGCCCCTGGCGATATAAATTGTATCAATTACGCTATGCAGGGCCATCACCAGCATGCCCACTGTTGCCGGAACAGCCAATCTTATTAAAAGCTCCGGAATGGGATCGCGCCCAAGCCTTTCGCTCTGTTGTTTCAAGAAATTCAACTCCTTAGCAATTGCCACGATGCCTGCAGTATATTATACTGTAAAATATCAATTCTGCACATAATGAAGCAGTGCGTCTTGATTATAGGATTAGATGTGTTAAAATGACTAAGGCGAGTTTGTGTTATATAATACTATGGAAAATTAGTCGCATTCAACTAAGACGAAGTTGACGGAGGTTGATTATGTTTAAAAGTAAGCTGCTGGTAATAGCAATTTTTTGCTGCCTGATTGTCGCTGCCGGATGTGGTAATGATGAACCTATCGCACAAGAAGAGAATGGTATTTCAATAGAAGTGGTCAATGAAACGGAAGATATTGTTATAGCTTACGCAGCTTTTTTTGGGGAGGATTTGGCCGAGTGGGGTGAAGATTTGCTTGGCGATGAAGTAATAGCGCCAGGTGAGTCAATTACTTTTGTCCTGCCTGAAGGAGAATATGATTTATCTTTGTTCAACCAGGATTTTTTTGTTATAAGTACTTTTTTTGACCTGACTGAAGATGCCACGGTTGTAGCGGGCGGAGCTGATAAGGCACCGATCCTGGTTCAGAACACCTCCGACAAAGATGTTCTATTTTTCTTTGCTTTTCCGGGTGGCACTATTGATATAGAATCGGAAGAAACAATAGGAGAGGCAGCAGACGAAGTGCAAGATGAAGCCCCTGAAGAAAATGACGAGAATGAAATGGAGCCGGATGAGGAAGTTGATGAAGCCTGGGCTGAGCTGTGGGAAGAAATGTGGGAAAGTGAAGAGTACCTGCAGCACCAGCTTCTAGATGATAGAGAAGTTGTAATTGCAGAAAACGGACGCAGGTATTTCTTTGTTGAGCCTGGTTTCTATGACTTTCTGATCATCAATGAAGATATAGAACCGCTTTTTGAAGGTAATGTTGAAGTATTTGAAGACACTACAAAAGTGATCACTGTAGAGTAGTTTTTGCAATTTTATTCTTTAATTTAGCCTTTTTATTGCCCTGCCGGCTTATACTGGCAGGGTTTTTTCAACAGCCCGGTAAAAATAGAATAATGCCTCAGCTTTTTTTTCAATTAGTTCGGCGCCCCGACTTACTGCCTCTTCAAGTTTCATCGGTGCGTCGGTAATGGAAAAAGCGGCTGTAATGCCTGCTTTATAAAGCTCATCATTATCAACTTCCACTGAACCTGCCAGGACTATTACAGGGATATCGTATTTTTTAGCCCGCCGGGCTATACCCATGGGCACTTTACCCCGAAGCGACTGTTTATCAAGACGACCTTCACCGGTGATGATCAAGCCGGCTTTGTCCATTTCATGCTCGATTTTTAAGGTGTCAAGAACCAA
>SLBE01000228.1 GCA_007126465.1 Syntrophomonadaceae bacterium
CACATGTTTCACCAAGAAGGGTGGTACCGCGGGTATAATCCGTCCCTTGACCGGGCGGATTTTTTATTTCAACCTGGAGGTTAGATAGCCTTGAAAAACTATGACCCAGCGCAGATTGAAGAATACTGGCAAAAACAGTGGGAAAAAGAAGATTTTTACCGGGCAGAAAAAGACGAGTCCAAGACCAAGTATTATGTCCTCGAAATGTTTCCTTATCCATCCGGGAAATTGCATATGGGCCATATGAGGGTTTATTCTATTGGTGATGTTTTAGCCCGTTTTCTGCGGATGCGCAACTATAATGTAATCCACCCCATGGGCTGGGATGCTTTCGGCCTGCCTGCAGAGAATGCAGCCATTGAAAATAATGTAAATCCTGCAGAATGGACAGCCCGTAACATTGAACATATGAAGATGCAGCAAAACCGCCTGGGCGTTAGTTATGACTGGCGCCGGGAAGTTAACACCTCTGCACCTGACTATTACCGCTGGTCGCAGTGGCTTTTTCTATTGATGTATCAGCGCGATCTGGCCTATAAGAAGAAAGCGAATGTAAACTGGTGTAATCATTGCGCTACCGTTCTGGCTAATGAGCAGGTTGAAAAAGGTCTCTGCTGGCGTTGTTCTTCGGTTGTTGAGCCGCGGGAGCTGGAGCAGTGGTTCCTGAAGATAACAGACTATGCTGAAAGGCTGCTTTATGACCTTGATATTCTTGAAGATTGGCCTGAAAGAGTTAAAATTATGCAGCAGCACTGGATCGGGCGCAGTGAAGGAGCTGAAATTGCTTTCGGTATAAAAGATTTTCCTGATGAGGAAATCCGCACCTTTACCACCAGGCCGGACACTTTATTTGGAGTTACCTACATGGTTCTTGCCCCCGAGCATCCCCTGGTCGGCAGGCTCGTGGAGGGAACTGAACATAAAGATGAAGTGCTTGACTTCGTTGACCGGGTCAGGAAAGAAAGTGAACTGGATAGAACTTCAGAAGATGCGCCTAAAATAGGGCTTTTTACAGGCCGTCATGCAGTAAATCCGGTTAACGGTAAAGAAGTGCCGATCCTGGTTGGCAATTATGTCCTGATGGCCTATGGCACAGGTGCCGTGATGGGGGTTCCGGCCCACGACCAGAGGGACTTCGAGTTTGCCCGCAAATATGAACTGCCTGTCAGGGTAGTTATTCAACCGGAAGGCGGGGATCTTGAAGGCGAAACCATGGATGAAGCTTATGTGGGTGAAGGGGTCATGGTTAATTCCGGGCAGTTTAATGGAACCGGCAGCCTGGAAGGAATCAAGAAAGTTACAGAATACCTGGAGCAGCAGAACCAGGGTGATTTTAGAGTTACCTACCGCTTGCGCGATTGGCTGATTTCCCGTCAGCGTTACTGGGGTGCGCCAATTCCCATTATCTACTGCGATAGCTGCGGCACGGTACCGGTGCCTGAAAAGGATCTGCCCGTTGAACTGCCGATGGAAGTTGAGCTTTCCGGCGATCGTGTTCCGGGCCTGGCTCACTATGAAAGCTTTATTAAAACCACCTGTCCTGAATGTGGCGAAAATGCCCGCCGTGAAACAGATACCATGGATACTTTTATTTGTTCGTCCTGGTATTTCCTTCGCTATGCCAGTCCCGATTGTACAGACGCGCCCTTTAACAGTGATGAGGCAAATTACTGGATGCCCGTGGACCAGTATATCGGCGGAATTGAGCATGCCGTTTTGCACCTGCTCTATGCCCGCTTCTTTACCAAGGTGCTGCATGATGCCGGCATGATCGAAGCCGAGGAACCTTTCAGTAGGCTTTTGGCCCAGGGTATGGTTTATAAAGATGGGGCAAAAATGTCGAAGTCCAAGGGGAATGTAGTCAGTCCCGATGAAATTGTTGAGCAGTATGGAGCTGATACGGGCAGGCTTTTTATTCTCTTTGCCTCGCCCCCCGAAAAGGATCTTGACTGGAGCGACCAGGGAGTTGAAGGCTGTCACCGTTTCCTGCGCAGAATCTGGCGCCTGACTGCTGATTGTGTTGAGCAATTTTTATCCGGTGAGGGCACTGCTGAAAGTGGAGAAAATGAGGCTGCTCTTGAACGCAGCGTTCATGCAGCAATTAAAAAAGTTACCTATGATGTCCAGGAGCGCTTTAACTTTAATACGGCAATCAGCGCGATCATGGAGCTGGTTAATGCAATATATGCTTACCGCCAGGCAGCTGACCAGGCAGATCATAATCATGAAGTATTAAGAGAAGCCCTGGAAAAAACTGTCCTCTTGCTGGCTCCCTTTGCACCGCACCTGGCAGAAGAAGCCTGGCATCAGCTGGGATACAAAGAAAGTGTGCATAAACAGTTCTGGCCGGAGTATGATCCCGGTAAGCTGATTGAAAATGAAGTGGAAGTGGTAATTCAAATTAACGGTAAAATCCGCGGCAGGATTACAGTGCCGGCGGATTGTGATCAAGAACAGCTGGCTGACCAGGCCCGTAATGATGAAAGAATTGGCGAGTTATTAGCCGGTAAAGAAGTGGTCAAGGTTATCACAGTTCCGGGTAAACTGGTTAACATCGTGGTGCGCTGACAAAAGCTATTCCTTAAACTCATTTCATGAGCATGATATCAAGTCAAATTGTCCTTTAAAACGACATCCCTTGACAGTTTTATATTCAAATTGTATAATATACATATGTAATTCAAACAAATTGTGCAAAATATCCCAATGCATTATTTTTATATAATTAGTTGTTCCCGGTTTGCATATTGAGCGAGCTAGCCGACATAAATTGGCGGCTTTAATTATATTAACCAAGGAGGAAAAAGTATGACTGAAAAGAAAAAAGCTGAAAATGTTGGGACCGAAGAAGCTGTTTTGAAGCCTGATCCATCCAAGGACAAAGAAGGAGATAGCATAAGAATATCTTCAGAAGTTATTGCGGTTATTACCAGCATAATTTCCAGCGATATTCCCGGTGTTGCAGGAATGAGCGGTGGAGTAGTTGGTGGTATTGCGGAAAGACTGGGCCGCAAGGATATGACCAGGGGAATCAAGGTCCAGGTTGACGAAGATAAAGTATCAATTGATTTAAATATTATTGTTGATTACGGTGTGTCAATTGTTGATACTACCGATAAGCTTAAAAAAGAAATCCGTAATAATATTGAAAAAACAACCGGCCTGACAGTTCAGTCCCTGAACATTAATGTTTTAGGCATTGTGGTCCCCGATGAAGAAGGAGAAGAAGAGGAAGCGGAAAAAGATAAAGAACAGAAAAAGACTGAAGAAAAGAAAAAGTAGCAGCTTAATATAAATAAGTTTTACTGACCCGGCATCCTTTTGGAAGCCGGGTTTTTTATATTGTGCAGGAAAAAGACACAGCAAAAGCGAATTTATTGATTTTACCTTACCAAGTGTCAGTTAAGTTAAAATATAATTACATTGTACCAGCTTCTTTAGTAACTTAAGGAGGAAGAGATGGAAAAACTAAATAGCCTGCGCGAAAAAATAGTAATTGGTTTTTTAGTTTTGCTGCTGATTGGAGGAGGAGTCTGGCGTGCAGTCGAGACATCAGCTCCTGGCGGTGAAGTCGTCCTGGCCGGCCAGCAGCAGCAAAGCCTATCAGCAGATCATGATCTGGTTGAAGAGCCTGAAATGATCACTGTACATCTGGTCGGAGCAGTAAATAATCCTGGTGTATACCATCTGCCTGAAGGCTCAAGGGTTTTTGAGCTGCTTGAAATTGGTGGAGGGTTTAGTGAAGATGCTGATCATGAAGTTTTAAACCAGGCCCGGCCGCTGCTTGATGGTGAACAGATCTATATTCACAGGATTGGTGAAACGACACGATCGTCAACAGTGCAGGATGGTGGAGGCAAAATCAATATAAACCGGGCCTCGGCTTCGGATTTAACTGCCCTGCCGGGGATAGGAGATGTTCGGGCTAACCAGATTGTTGCTCACCGGGAAGCTCACGGGTTTTTCACCGACCTGGAACAAATTATGGATGTGAGCGGAATAGGGCAAACCACGTTTAGCAATATGGTCGATCAGATTACTATTTACTAACCAGCAAGGTGCATTCCCAGGCTAAAGTGCCCATCACTTAATAAATCTTACATAAGTAAACTGAAGCGAGCGTAAAGTGCAGAGTTGGAAGTACCGTTTTAGCAAAGCCTTGCTATAGCGGTATCAAATGAGTAATCGCAAGCGTATAGCTGAAGTTTAACCGGAGCAGTTACAGAAAAGATTAGCGAACGAAGTTCTCTTCAGAGTGCAACAAAAGTGAAAATGACTGAGTAGTTTCTATTTTTTGTTAAGAGGTTTATACGGAAGGGAAATTGAATATTGCTTTCAGCAAAGAGTTCTGTTAACCGGGTGGTGAAAAATTGCGGGCTTATGATTTAATTTTAAAGAAGCGTAACGGGTCTGCCCTTTCCGCCGCTGAGATCAACTATTTTATTGATGGCTATATATCGGGAACTATTGCCGATTACCAGGTTGCAGCCCTGGCCATG
>SLBE01000208.1 GCA_007126465.1 Syntrophomonadaceae bacterium
AAACATCAAAGTATTCATCTTTATTTTTTTCACGACTGGTCATAAAATAGCCGGCCAGGGCCGCGGTAACCGGAACGGCAGAAATCAGGCCGATACTTCCGGCAATTCCCCGTACAAACTCGGTCGCAATCAAGTCCATGTTAATCACTTTCAGCCAGTCTATTTCATAACCCATAACCAGTAGCAGCATTGGTATGGCCGCGCCAACGTATGCAAGGATCAGTGTGTTAGCCATGGTCCCCATCACATCGCGCCCCACATTTAAAGCACTTCTGAAAAGACCGCCGAAAGATATTTCCGGAAAAGCCTGCTTCACTTCCGCCGCCGCGGAAGCTACCGACATGCCGACATCGATAACTGCCCCCAGTGAGCCGATAATGATCCCGGCAAATAATAGACCCCTGAAGTCAATATTTTGATCAAGGAAGTACAACATCTGGGCTTCGTGGGTGCCGAACCCGGTCAACTGGGCCATGCTGCCAGCCCAGAAAGCCATCAGCCCGGCAACAATAACACCTGCTGTAGTCCCCATTATGGCAACGAGTGACTTAATGTTTAAACCTCCGATAACCAGAAGGGTGAAAGTAATAGCTATAATGGCAGTGGTAACAGCCAGCAGGATCGGGTTATAACCAAGCAGTAATAGCGGCAGTAACCCCCAGAAAATCAGGAATATCGTTACAGCCAGGGTAATTATAGTTTTTACACCTTTCAAGCGTCCTACAGCAAGCAGGCCAAGGATAAATACGGCAACCAGGTAGTAAACCCCCCGGTCGCGGGCCATATCCTGCACGTAAGCCTGATCAAAGTTTCCTTCTTCACCGATAGTGACCACGATCACTTCCTGACCTTCTTCCAGCAAAAAATCATATACAGGGTCACCGGCAAAAAATGTGTTATATATGTTGACCTCTTCACCCCGGAAAGGGCCGCTGGTTAACTTTACTTTTAATTCCTGCTCAATAACTGTGTAATAGTCATGCTCTTCTTCCCTGGTTTCATCAACTTCGAGCACACTTCCCCGGTAAAAATGCTCTTCATGTTCAGCATGATCATCAATAAAAGGTTCTTCCTGAAAGCCATCATCAAACTGCCCTTCTGCAGGCAGATAAAGCATTGTTATTAATAAAAATATTGTTAGCAAATATTTCAATAGTTGCATGAAGTAAGTACCTCCCGGTTAAGAGTTATCAATGGCCGGTAAATAGCTGTGTATAGTAGTGGCTTCCATCACTTTTAACCTGGATCCCGACACCAACCCGGGTAAAATTACTGCCCAGAATATTTGCCCGGTGCCCCGAAGAATTCATCAGTGATCTATGCGCAGCGCTGACACTGCCGTTGGAATTCATGGCCAGGTTTTCCCCTGCGTTACGGTAGCTGATCCCAAAGGTGCCAAGCAAGTCTCCCAATCCACCGTAGCGCGGGGAATTATGAGCAAAATAATTATTATCGATCATATCCCTGCTTTTAGCCCGGGCTGCACTGGTCAGCTGGCTGCAGTAACTGAGCGACGACAAGCCCGCATTGGCCCTTGCCTGGTTAATGTAGTAAATCATTTCCTGTTCTTTCTGGCTGATGGCCGCAATCCTGGCCGCTGCCCGCTCCTCAGCAGCACGGGCAGCTTCCTCTTCTGCCCTGATTCGTTCTTCTTCAGCTCGTTTTTCAGCCAACAGATGCCAGTATTCAATTTTCTCTGTAACCAGCTCAACCTTGTCGGGACCATATATTAAACCTGAAAAGTTTATGGCAACTCTTTCTTCAGGCTCTGCTTCTTCATTAGCGCTCCCGCTACCATCAATTATATTTACAACCTGGTGGATGTAACCACCATTAAGGAAATAGAGCATGCCCGGTAGAAACAGAATTATGCTTACTATTAGACAAACCAGGAGACTTTTTTTAAGAGGCACCCTATCTACTCCTCACTTTTTAATGTGTGCTCATATAAAGCATTTTACCTCTGCTCCCTGCGGTTAGTCAATCACAGTAAAACTCTCACAGACTTTGAACTACTTAAGGACTACTTCAAATAGCACTGGAAACACTTACAGTTGATCGGAAAATATCATTTGTCAAATTATTAATTTGCTGAGTTAAAAATTCAACAGTTAATGTTATAAATTACTATAACTATCAGTTCTATTGTGTTATCATGTAAAAGTCACAAAAATGATTTGCACTTTTAGAATTAGAAGGAGGATAAGAATGACTAAATGCGTTTTTTGCAACCTTGAATCACTGGATATCATCGCTGAAAACAAACTGGCCCTGGCTTTCTATGACGGCTCGCCGGTCAGTAAGGGACATACCCTGGTTGTGCCTAAAAGGCACGCTAAAACATATTTTGATGTTACCCCTGATGAACACCTGGCCATGGTTAAATTAATATACAAGGTAAAAGAATACCTTGATAAAGAATATCGCCCCGACGCTTATAACATCGGGGCTAATGTCGGCTCAGCTGCCGGTCAGACAGTTTTTCATTTCCATTACCACATTATCCCCCGTTATGAAGGAGATGTTCCTGACCCGCGTGGAGGAGTGCGGAAGGTTATTCCCAGCCACAGTCACCGTCCTGCGAACAATAGAGAGACTCTTCACTAGCATGCAGGGCATAATCTAATGCGGTTAAAAGGTAAGAAAAACCGGTCGGATAGCGTTCCAATTTGTCCTGCTGGAGCTTAATCAGGTTTTCCGCTTCCCCGGCCAAATCTTCATCCGGCAGCATCCGGCCTAACTGCAGCAGACTTAGTACAGCAGTTGACCAGCCTGAAGGCATCGCTCCATCATATGCTTCCGCCTCAAGGCCAAAATCAGCAGGTTCTTCACCGCCGGCGCTGAAATGAAGGTAGCCGCTATCGGCGCGAAATTCATCCAGAAGCAGACGGGCCAACCGTTCTGCTTCTTCCAGGTATTGCGGATTCGATCCGGCACGGTAAAGTTCCAGGTAACCCCAAGCCAGGTAAGCATAATCATCGAGGAATGCCGATATTCCCGCCTCACCATCCCGGTAACGCCTTAGCAGGCGCCCATCCGGCTGAAACATTTTTTCTTTAATGAATGAAGCTGCTCTTTCAGCTGCTTCAAGATATTTGGGTTCTTCAAGAATCCGGGATCCGGCAGCCAGGGCGGCAATCATTAAACCATTCCAGGATGTTAATATTTTATCGTCGCGGAATGGCCTCTCCCTTCTGCCGCGAGCTTCAAACAGCGCCTTACGTGACTCTTCAACGGCTTGTTCAAGTTCAGGTTGGGGAATACCATACTGATCAGCGAAATCACCGTTACTTTTACTACGATGCAGGATGGAAGTTCCGTTTTCAAAATTCCCTTTACCGGTAACCCCAAAATATGCTGCTATCAGGTCGCCCCGTTCTTTACCCAAAATTTCTTTTAGTTCTTCCAGGCGCCAGACATAAAAAGTACCTTCTTGCCCTTCGCTGTCAGCATCTTCAGCTGCATAAAAAGCACCCTGCTGCGAACGCATTTCGCTTAATACATAACTGAATATTTCACGGGCAAAGTCAGCCATTTCCTCGTCACCGGAAGCCCGGTAAGCCTCTAAGGCAGCAATAGCCACGAGAGCCTGGTCATAAAGCATTTTTTCAAAGTGCGGCACCAGCCATTTTTCATCAACTGAGTAGCGGTGAATACCGTAGCCAAGTTGATCAAATATACCCCCGCGGTGCATCGCCCGCAGCGTATTAAGCACCATTTCTAAGATCTTATCATCCTTGTTTCTCTTATTGCGTCTCAACAGAAATACAAGCTGATGGGGAGCCGGAAATTTTGGAGCCTGCCCAAAACCGCCGAACTCACGATCATAGCTGCCCTTGAAATGGTCAACTGCCCGTTCAAGTAATTCTTTTCCGGGCAAATCTTTTTCATTGATATTTCCGCTGCCCTGTCCCGCCTCAGCTTTTCCATTCGGACCGCCACCAATTTGCTGCAGGGCATTTACCAGATCTTCTCCGGCTTTAACAACCCTGTCGCGATCTTTCTTCCAGAACTCGCTGAGCCTGGGTAAAATATCCATCAATCCATTCATGCCATAGCGCGCAGTCCGGGGAATAAAAGTTGCGGCATAAAATGGTTTTTTGTCAGGGGTTAAAAATACAGTAAGCGGCCAACCGCCCTGGCCGGTCAAAGCCTGGCAGGCAGCCATATATTTTTGATCCAGGTCGGGCCGCTCTTCCCGGTCAACTTTAACCGGAATAAAATGTTCATTTATCAGATCTGCAGCAGCTTCATTTTCGAAAGAATCTTTTTCCATCACATGACACCAGTGACAGGTGGAATAACCTATACTTAAAAAAACAGGTTTATCTTCAGATCTTGCTTTTTCGAAAGCTTCTTCATTCCAGGGATGCCAGTCAACTGGATTATGGGCATGCTGCAGCAGATATGGCGATTTTTCATTAATCAGGCGGTTTGCCTTTCTTTGACCTGACTGAGTCATCTCAAATCATCTCCTTGC
>SLBE01000173.1 GCA_007126465.1 Syntrophomonadaceae bacterium
CAGCAGGAATTTCAACTTTTTGCTGATGCTGAAATTGATACAGGTGATCATTTCCCGCAGGAAAACTTAAGTAATGCTGCTAAACGCGGCTATATGGGTTACCCTATCCCGACTGAATGGGGTGGACAGGGGCAGGATTTTCTCAGCTATATATTATTAATTGAAGAGATCTCCAGGGTTTGTTCATCAACCGGGGCGATCATTGCCGTGCATACTTCTGTCGGTTCTTTCCCCCTGCTCTATTTTGGCACGGATGATCAGAAAAAACGCTACCTGCCTGCCCTGGCTCGTGGCGAAAAACTCGGGGCTTTTGCCCTGACTGAAGCGGGTGCCGGTTCCGATGCAGCTGCCCTTGCTACAACTGCAACTCCCGTTGATGGAGGTTACCGCTTAAATGGCTGTAAACTGTTTATCACCAGCGGGGGACAGGCGGATCTCTATACCGTATTTGCAACCATAGATAAAGCAAGAGGAGTTAAGGGTATTACTGCTTTCCTGGTTGAAAAAGATACCCCGGGACTGGTTGCCGGTAAAAACGAAAAAAAGATGGGTTTAAACCGATCTAACACCACCGAACTGAGGTTGGAGGATCTTTTTGTTCCGGTGTCGAACAGACTTGGTGAGGAGGGTGAAGGCTTTAAAATAGCAATGTCTTTGCTTGATGGTGGCAGGATTGGTATTGCTGCCCAGGGACTGGGCATGGCCCGGGCTGCAATTGATTATACGGTAAAGTACCTGAAAGCGGAAGAAAAAGCAGGTGAAAAAGTCGATCAGGGGGTAACCTTTACCCTGGCTGATCTGGCAACCCGTTTGGAAGCTGCGAGTCTTTTGGTCTACAGGGCAGCGGCAGTTAAAGGCAGGGGAGTGCGCTGCTCAAAAGAAGCATCAATGGCGAAAATGTTTGCCACAGATCTGGCCATGGAAGCGGCAATTAAATGCATAGACCTTTGCGGGCTTTCTGCGATACGCGATGACCATCCGCTGACCCGCTATTTCAGGGATGCGAAGGCGCCCCAGATTTACGAGGGGTCAAACCAGATTCAACGTATAGTCATCGCACGCCAGTTATTAAAATAAGAGTGAAAGTGCAGCTAAGCCGATACAGTTCCAGCTTAATTGATCAGCAAGCAATGCTTTCTTCAGCAGGCTGGGTAATTACAAGATATAATAATTACAGGAGGATGAGTAGATGAATTTTGTATTAACCGAAGAACAGGAAATGACCCGGAAAATGGTGCGCGATTTTGCCGAAAACGAAGTGGCGCCGGGAGCAGAAGAACGTGACGATAAGGAAGAGTTTTCGCGCGAGATTTTTGATAAGATGGGCGAACTGGGGTTAACCGGTATACCGTGGCCGGAGGAATACGGCGGAGGTGAATGTGATTTTATCAGTTATGTTATTGCCGTTGAAGAGCTGTCCCGGGTAGATGCTTCGGCCGGAACAACTCTTTCTGCGCATACCTCATTGGCCGGATGGCCGATATATAAGTATGGCAGTGAAGAACAAAAGAAAAAATTTCTTGAACCGATGGCCCTGGGTGAAAAACTTGGAGCTTACGCCCTGACTGAAGCTACCGCAGGCACAGATGCTGCCAACCAGAGTACTACCGCTGTCCTGGACGGAGATAGCTATGTTTTAAACGGCAATAAAATATTCATAACCAACGGTGGCGATGCGGAAATTAATATTGTTTTTGCCGTAACCGATAAAGAGAAGAAAGCAAAAGGGGTAAGCGCTTTTATCGTTGAGAAAGGAACTCCCGGCTTTTCTTTCGGTAAGAAAGAAAGGAAGATGGGCCTGCGCTCCTCACCGACCCTGGAGTTGATTTTTGAAGATTGCCGGGTACCGAAGGAAAACCTGCTCGGTAAAGAAGGCGAAGGCTTTAAAATTGCCATGAGCACCCTTGATGGAGGGCGTAACGGTATTGCCGCACAGGCTGTCGGTATTGCCCAGGGCGCACTTGACGCCGCCGCAGACTATGCCAAGAGCAGGGAACAGTTTGGTCAGCCCATTGCTAACTTCCAGGCCATATCCTTCATGCTGGCCGACATGGGCACAAAAATTGAAGCCTCCCGCCTGCTTACATACCAGGCAGCTTACCTGGAAAGTGAAGGGCTGCCCTACGGAAAGGCTTCCGCCATGGCCAAGCTATTTGCTTCCGAAACCGCTATGGAAGTAACAACAAAGGCAGTGCAGATCTTTGGCGGTTATGGTTATACCCGTGATTACCCTGTCGAACGTTTTATGCGGGATGCCAAGATTACCGAAATTTATGAGGGAACCAGTGAAGTTCAGCGCCTGGTAATTTCAAGATACCTTCTTTCTTAAAGTGAAAATGCGTGTTGAGTAAATAGCTTCACGAAAGGAGCACAACAAATGGCTAAAGATTTACCGGGACTGATTATGGTCTTTACCGGTGACGGAAAAGGAAAAACCACGGCTGCTGTCGGGCAGGCGATCAGAGCCCTCGGGCATGGCTACAAGGTTTTCATGATTCATTTCATGAAAGGCCGTGATTATGGAGAATTCCTGGCCACCGACAAAATGCAGAACCTGACCCTGGTCCGGGCCGGGCGTGATGATTTTGTGTCAAGAGAAAATCCTGACCCGATCGATGTGGAACTGGCAAAAAACGGTTTCGAGAAGGCTGAGAAGGCTGTTATGAGCGGCGACTATAACCTGGTGGTTCTTGATGAAATTAACGTGGCCGTTGATTACGGCTTAATTGAAGAAAGCAGAGTGCTTGATCTGCTCAAGAGTAAGCCGCAGCATGTGGCCCTGGTTTTAACCGGTCGCAATGCTTCACCCGAACTGGTTAAAATGGCTGATACGGTTAGTGAAGTGCTGGCAATTAAACATCACTACGAAACCGGGGCTGACTGTTGTAAGGGGATAGAGTACTAGAGATTAATATACTGGAGTCGCAATCGAGGTGCTAAAATGCAGCAACTGGTAGCAGAACTACTCGATGGAAACAGGCGCGCTGCAGCGCGCCTTATTTCACTGGTAGAAAATGATGATCCACAAAAAAGAGAACTGCTTAAAGATATTTACCCCCACACGGGGAAAGCATATGTGATTGGCATAACCGGCGCACCGGGATCCGGAAAAAGTTCACTGGTCGACTGGCTGCTGAAACTGATCCGCAAAGACGGTCTTACCGTAGGGGTTATTGCGGTTGACCCGACCAGCCCTTTCAGCGGCGGAGCAATTTTAGGTGACCGGATCCGCATGCAGGACCATGCGCTCGATCAGGATATTTTTATCCGCAGCATGGGTACAAGAGGCAGCCTGGGAGGACTTTCCAGGGCTACGAGGGAGGCGATCCAGGTCCTTGATGCTTTTGGTAAAGATATCATTTTAATAGAGACGGTCGGTGTGGGCCAGTCGGAAGTAGATATTGTCAAGACAGCAGATAGCACCCTGGTGGTATTAACCCCGGCCGGTGGTGACAGTGTGCAGACAATCAAGGCCGGCATCATGGAAATAGCCGATATTTTTGCCATTAACAAGGCAGACCTGCCGGGTGCTGAAAGAACAACAACGGAAATCAACCTGATGCTTGACATGAAGAATAGCGAACCCTGGCGGCCACCGGTGATTCAGACAGTTTCGGTGAGTAACGAGGGTATTGAAGAACTGTGGCAGGCCCTGCAGAAACACCGGGAGCATATGGAAAATAGCGGCCGCCTGCTGGAAATACGCCGTGAGCGGGTTAAGCGTGAATTGACCGAGCAGGTGGAGTACCTGGTTAAAACTAAAATCTGGGACGAGGTTAAAGAGAACCTGGAGTTTGACGACCTGGTAGAAAATATTGTCCACCGCCGGCAGGATCCATACAGCACTTCAGCAGACCTGCTGGCTCAGATCAATTTTTATGATCGGGGACCTGGAGAAGGTGATTGATAATGGATAAAGATAAGCTTGAAAGAATTACCGGGCAGTATGAACAGTGGCAGGAGGAGGCCGGCAAAGCAAAAGAGCGCAAAACCACCTTTAAAACGGTTTCCAGCCGGCCGATTAAGGCTCTCTATACCCCCCTTGATACCGAGGAGCTTGACTATGAGAAGGACCTTGGTTTCCCCGGAATCTATCCCTATACCAGGGGAGTGCAGACCAATATGTACCGGGGCCGGATCTGGACTATGCGCCAGTTTTCCGGTTTTGGCGATGCTTACGATTCAAACATGCGTTACCGTTACCTGCTTGATCAGGGCCAGACCGGATTAAGTGTAGCCTTTGATATGCCGACCATTATGGGTTACGATTCCGATAACGAACGGTCCCTGGGGGAAGTGGGCCGCTGTGGTGTAGCCATTGATTCACTGGAAGATATGGAGATTCTTTTCGATCAGATCCCTGTCGACCAGGTCACTACCTCGATGACAATCAACGGGCCGGCCTCGATTCTCTGGTGCATGTACCTGGCCAACGCTGAAAAACAGGGCATCAGCCTTGATCAGGTTGGCGGGACAATTCAAAATGACATTCTTAAAGAATACATTGCCCAGAAATCATGGATCTTTCCACCCGAACCTTCAATGCGCCTGATTACAGATATTTTCGCCTTTTCGGCAGATCATGTGCCCCGCTGGAACACGATCAGCATCAGCGGTTATCATATTCGCGAGGCCGGCTCAACTGCGGCCCAGGAACTGGCTTTTACCCTGGCCGATGGTTTTGCCTACGTGGAAGCCGGGATAAATGCCGGCCTGGACGTGGACCGGTTTGCGCCGCGCCTGTCCTTTTTCTTTAATGCCCATATTGACTTTTTCGAAGAGATTTGTAAATACAGGGCAGCCCGCAGAATCTGGGCCCGGCGGATGAAGGAGAAATACGGGGCAAAAGATGAACGCTCCCTGAAAATGCGCTTTCATACCCAGACAGCCGGATGCAGCCTGACAGCACAGGAGCCTGAAAACAACATTGTCCGCACTACAATTGAAGCTTTATCGGCTGTTATGGGGGGAACCCAATCCCTGCACACCAACTCGATGGACGAAGTGTTGGCCTTACCTACCGAAAAAGCTGTTAAAATCGCCCTGCGGACCCAGCAGATCATTGCCTATGAAAGCGGGGCAGCCAATACCATTGATCCCCTGGCCGGTTCCTACTTTGTAGAGCAGCTTACCGATCAGCTTGAAGCGGAAGCAGAGGAATATTTCCGCCGGATAGATGATCATGGCGGGGTTTTAAAAGCGATTGACCAGGGCTTCTTCCAGCAGGAAATTGCCGATGCCGCTTACGAGTACCAGCTTGCTGTTGACAGGGATGAACAGGTAGTGGTAGGAGTTAACCGCTACAATACCGGGGAAAAGGCCCAGATTGAGCTGCTCAAGATTGACCCGGAAGTAGAAATGAAACAGGTTGGACGACTGAAGCAGCTACGCGAAAAGCGCGATAACGATGCTGTGAACAGAAGCCTTAAAGCTTTGAAAGATACGGCAAAGGGCCCTGATAACCTGATTCCGAAAATCCTTGATGCGGTAAAGGTCTATGCCACTGAAGGAGAAATAGTAGTCGCCCTGAAGGAAGTGTTTGGCGAATATAAGGAGAAGCCGCTCTTTTAATGTTCAGGCTTTGTTTCACCGTCATTTCCTTGCCTGCACTTTATGCTCGCTTCAGTTTTATTTAAGCAGGCTGGTGAGCACTGAGCATGCAGGCTGAGTTAGTTAAAATACTTTGTAATCAGGCTTAATTTCGGGTTTTGATTTTGGGGATAGGAGTGATTCGTTCTGATGACAGCTAAAAAAGTAAGGGTGCTGGTGGCCAAGCCGGGTCTGGACGGCCATGACCGGGGCGCAAAGGTTGTAGCCAGGGGCCTGCGTGATGCCGGGTTCGAAGTGATTTACACGGGGCTTCACCAGACCCCGGAGCAGGTTGCCGAAGCAGCCCTGCAGGAAGATGTTGATGTTGTCGGTTTAAGCATCCTCTCGGGTGCGCATATGACCCTTGTTCCGAAAATCAAGGATCTGCTTAAGAGTAACGGCATGGGCGATGTTCTTCTGGTCGTGGGCGGTATAATTCCTGAAGATGACGCTGAAGAGCTGGTCAAAAGCGGCAGTGCCGACCAGGTTTTCAACCCCGGTGAGCCACTTGATAATATTACGGAATATATTAGCGGCAAGTTTTACAAATAAATAAATATATTTAGCCATAGTCTATTGCTTTTTGCCTGCTGGATAAACTTTGCTCGCTGATCGTTTAGGCAGGAACTGCACCGACTTAGATTCAACCTGGTGCCGTGTCTTTTAAATACTGGAGGGAGAAGGACTTGACCAAAGAAGATATTAACCAGGTCAGGGAACGGATAGAAATCCTGCGCCGGGAAATAGACCGGCATAATTATCGTTACCATGTGCTTGACCAGCCGGAAATAAGCGACGCTGAATTTGACGAGCTGCTGCGGGAGCTGCAGCAGCTGGAAGAAAAATACCCCCAGCTGCAGGATCCCGATTCGCCTACCCGCAGGGTGGGTGGCGAGCCGCTGGCCTCCTTTGAAACTTTAGAACACAAGGTGCCGATGCTGGGGCTTGATAACGCCTTCAGCGAAGAGGACCTTATTGATTTTGCTGACAGGGTTAAACGATTAAGCGGCCTGGAAGAGCTCGATTATTTTTGTGAGCTTAAAATAGACGGGCTGGCCGTATCTCTGCAGTATGAAGAGGGCCTGTTCAAGCGCGGTTCAACCCGCGGCGACGGCTATAGCGGAGAAGATATTACCCGGAATTTAAGGACCATCCGCCAGATCCCCCTTAAATTGCCGGAAGAAGTAAGCCTTGAAGTGCGCGGAGAAGTATATATTAATAAAAAAGATTTTGAAAAACTGAACCGTCGGCGAGAAGAAGAAGGGCTAATGGTATTTGCCAACCCCCGCAACGCTGCCGCCGGGTCGGTGCGCCAGCTTGATCCCCGTTTGGCCGCTAAGAGGCCGCTTAAACTTTTTTTATACGGCCTGGGGCAGCATAACCTTAATTTATCGACCCAGGAAGAACTGCTCGGCTACCTTGATAAGATGAAGCTGCCTGTAAACCCCAACCGGACAATCTGCAGAGGAATCGATGAAGTCCGGGATTATGTCCGCATTTGGCAGGATAAAAAGCTGGAACTGCCCTACGAGATTGATGGAGTGGTGGTCAAGGTCAACAACCTGGCCCTGCAGCAGGAACTTGGCTTTACAGCCCGCAGTCCGCGCTGGGCTATCGCTTATAAATATCCCCCTGAAGAAAAAGTGACCCGGGTGCTTGATATTGAAGTAAATATTGGGAGAACCGGAACCATAACCCCGGTAGCCCTGCTTGAACCGGTTACCCTGAGCGGAACCACTGTCAGGCGGGCCAGCCTGCACAATGAAGACCTGATTATTGATAAGGGTATTTTAATTGGTGATAGCGTGGTAGTGCATAAAGCCGGTGAAATAATACCGGAAGTGCTAAAAGTAGTTGAAGATAAAAGATCCGGCACTGAGAAAGAATTTCGAATGCCTGCAAATTGCCCTTCCTGCGGCTCTGAAGCAATTCGTTTGAGCGGAGAAGCAGCCAGGCGCTGCCTGAACCCTTCCTGCCCGGCCCAGCTGGTGGAAAAGCTGGTGCATTTTGCTTCCCGCCGGGCCATGGATATTGAAGGTTTGGGGCCTGCTGTAGCAGAGATGCTCTACAATCATGACCTGGTTCGTGATGTGGGCGACCTTTATTACTTAAATACTGAAGATCTGATCAGCCTGCCGCGGATGGCCGAAAAATCGGCTGAAAACCTAATTAATGCTCTTGAGAAAAGCAAGGATAACCCCCTGCGCCGCCTGCTCTTTGGCCTGGGGATCCGATTTGTCGGGGAAAAAGCGGCCCGTCTGCTGGCTGAACGTTTTGAAACCATGGATCGCTTAAGCGAAGCAAGCCAGGAAGAGTTGACCGAAATTGACGAGATCGGTCCGAAAATCGGTGAAGCGGTAGAACAGTTTTTTAAAACTGATGAAACCGATCCCGTCCTGGAGAAACTGAGGAAAGCCGGGGTCAACTTTACCGAGCCAAAATTACAGGCAGCATCAAATGTGTTTGAAGGAAAAACTTTTGTTTTCAGCGGAGCTTTGAATGATTATACCCGTGATCAGGCTAAAGCGCTGGTTGAGGAAAGAGGCGGGCAGGTTAGTTCTTCAGTCAGTAAAAAAACCGATTACCTGGTAGCCGGGGACGATCCGGGCAGCAAGCTCGACAAAGCTGAAAAACTTGGTGTGGAAGTCATTGACGAAGCACAGTTCAATGTTTTAGTCAGCTGAGAAGAAAATATTTTTCAGATATCCTTTTTTGACATTGCGGTAAACATTAAAATCTGAATCTATAGTGGCGATTTCCGTTATTCCAGACTGGTCCGAATATAACATTAATGTAGCATCGGCTAAGTTCATTGGAAGATCAGAGTATTTGCGAATAAGTGCGAGTAATCCAGAAACGGATTTTTGATCAAGATTGGCCAGATCCAGGCCGCCTCTCTCAATCCAAAGCAAAAAATTTTCCTGGATATCTGGTTTGGCAAGTTCATACATAACTTCAGTTACGACCGGCCAGGTAGTGATCAGACGACCTTTATAATTTTTGATAAACCGGAGGGCATCTTGATGATGCTTGTCTCTTTTGCGAAAAAGGGCTATTATGGGTCCGGCATCAATCAGAGTAATTTTCACTTATATTTCTCCTAATATTGTCTTTATAATTAACAGATCCTTCATAAACATTGCTTTGATCTGAACCGAACAGATCTTTTCCGGTTTCGTATGGCGAACTGCTCTTAGTTTTGACATATTCAGTTAAAGCTTCTTTTACTATTTCCGATTTAGTTACATTGCGGGTACTGGCCAGGTTTTCAAGTGCCTTTTCCAATTCTTTGTTTATTCTAACATTTAACATAGCTACCACCTCTGCATTACAGTGTAATACGCAGCTTTATATTTGTCAAGTTGTAAACTCTCGGTGAGAAAAGAAATTTATTAATTCACTTGCATTATTTGTTATTTTTGATGTAAAGTTAAATTAATCTTTCGATTTTTCAGGTGGTAATTATATGACAGAGGATAGATTTAAATCATTGGCCGGTGATCACGAAAACAAGCTACTGCTGCAGACAATTATTGATTCACTGTCAGATGCTGTTTCCGTGGTCGATGAAAACGGTATCGGCATTATGGTTAACCGGGCTTATACCCGGATTACCGGCCTTGCCGAAGACGAGGTTCTGAAAAAGCCGGCTACCGTCGATATTGCCGAGGGTGAATCGGTCCACATGCGGGTATTGCAGACCAGGAAGCCGATTAAGGGCGTGCGGATGAAAGTCGGGCCCTTTCGGCGGGAAGTAATCGTCAGCTGTGCTCCCCTGATCATCAAGGGCGAACTAAAGGGCAGCGTTGGGGTAATTCATGATATCTCCGAGCTGCGCCGGGTCATGGAAGAACTGGAACGAACCCGCCGCCTGGTCAGGAAGCTCCAAGCCCGCTATACCTTCGACGATATAATTGGCAACAGCGAACAGATCCACCAGGTGATTGAGCGAGCCAGGCAGGCTGCTGTTACACCGGCCTGTGTCCTGCTGCGCGGGGAATGTGGTACAGGTAAAGAGCTTTTCGCTCACGCCATTCACCATGAAAGCGACAGGTCTGATAAGCCCTTTGTCAGGGTTAATTGTGCCTCCTTAACTGATACCCTGCTGGAAAGTGAGCTCTTTGGCTATGCTGATGGCGCCTTTACCGGCGCTAAGAAAGGCGGGCGAAAAGGTTATTTTGAAGAAGCCTCCGGCGGCACTTTGTTTCTTGATGAAATCGGGGCGATGAATGCCGATGCCCAGGCCAGGCTGCTGCGGGCCATCCAGGAAGGCGAGATCATGCGGGTCGGCGAATCAAAAACCCGCAGCATAGATGTAAGGGTCATTGCCGCAACCAATGCAGACTTGGAACAGATGGTGGAGCAAGACCATTTTCGTAAAGATCTTTATTACCGCCTTAATGTATTTCCGATTGAACTGCCTCCGCTTAGAGAGATTAAAAGTGATATACCGCTGCTGGTCAACTACTTTATATCCAGCTATGCTGAAAAATACGGGCGGACCGTAGTAGAAACCACACCGGCTGTTTACCGCCGCCTTAAGCAATATGACTGGCCCGGCAATATGCGGGAACTGCAAAATGTGATAGCCCGTGCTTTAATTAACCTTGACCGTGATGAGATGATAATTGAAGAACGGCACCTGGTTATGCCTTTTGTATCAGACTCAGTACCGGCAAACAGCTCACCCGAGCCGATTGACGGTTCTTTAAAAGAGATGCGCCAGGCCTGGGAGAAAGATGTCCTGCGTAAAGCAATGGAACAGGCAGCCGGCAACAAGGCCGAAGCAGCTCGTGTCCTCGATATATCTATCCGCAGCCTCTACAACAAGCTTCACCAGCACAAGTTAATCTGAGCTATCTCAGCTTATCTGTTTCTCCCCAAATTGTTTAAGAAAACTGCACTTGCTGATCGTTTAGGTTGGAACTGCACCGGCTTAGCTTACTGGCCGGCCCGACCTTTGCTTACTGATCGCTGTGCGCGGAAGTAATTACGCTTCAGCAACAGCCCCTCGCTCAGGATGCCCTCACGATGAATTCATCCGGAACCCTCGTGAGGCGGTCCGCCTCCTGCGTCCCGTCCTGCTCCGGACTTTGCTTCAGCTGTACTTCCAGCTGCTCGCTTTACGTTCGCGCCACGCCAACCGACCAGAGAGCGAAGGCTTTCTATAAAAGTAGAAAAAAAGTAACCCGGGCGTAAGGTTAAAGCGACGCTGTTATATTTCTAGCCAAAGCAATTGAATGAAGCTACATGGTATGAATATTGCATTAATATTTTATAATTTACAAATTATTCGCAGGGAGGGAAGTTGATGTCAGGTTATCTGGACAGAATGGCCGATCAGGGTTTTGAAGAGGTGGTCCTGGTTCATGACGCAGAGACGGGATTAAAAGCGGCAATCGCTATTCACAGCACAGCCAGGGGGCCGGCCCTGGGCGGGACCAGGATGTGGATTTACCCCAACGAAGAAGCTGCCGTGGATGATGTGATGTGCCTGGCCCGGGGTATGAGTTACAAATCTGCAGCGGCAGAACTGCCCCTGGGGGGCGGCAAAGGTGTGATCATAGGCGATCCCCGACATGATAAGAGTGAAGCTCTTTTCAGAGCTTACGGTCGATTTGTGGATAAAATGAACGGCCGCTTTATTACAGCAGCAGATATGGGAACAGAAGAAAAAGATCTTGACTGTGTCCGCCTGGAGACCGATCATGTTGTCGGTGGATCCCAGCTCGGTAGTCCTTCACCTTTTACAGCTTACGGGGTGTGGAAAGGTATGAAAGCTTGTGCTAATGAAGTTTTCGGCACATCAAACCTTTCCGGGCTTACGGTAGCAGTGCAGGGAGTAGGAACCGTGGGAGCAGCACTCTGCAGGCACCTTGCTGAAGAAGGAGCCAGGTTAATCGTGACAGATCTTGACGGAGAAAAGGCAGCTAAAGCGGAAGATCTCTGGAACGCTAAAGTAGTAGGTCATGACCAGATTTATACCCAGAAATGCGATATTTTTGCTCCCTGTGCAGCAGGTGGGGCAGTCAACGCAGATAATGTTGAAAAGCTGCAGTGCAAGGTTGTAGCAGGCGCCGCCAACAACGTTTTAAAAGATGACTATTTAGGTGAAGTTTTGCATAAACATGGTATTTTGTATGCCCCTGACTATATTATCAATGCCGGCGGGATCATTTTTGTTGAATACAGCCGGCAGGGCGGGAAAACACATGATGAAATCAGGCAAATAATTAACAGGATTGAAGAACGCCTTACCAGATTATTCACACGGGCTCGGGAAGAGAATTTGCTGCCACAGCAGGTTGCCGATCTAACAGCTGAAGAAAACCTGCAGGTTAAAGCAGACTTATCCCGGTCCGGATAGGAAACATGGAAGAAAAACCATGCAATTTTTTGCAAGCAAACAATTTCAACTTGCAAAAATGTGCAAGAAAGGATGAGCGCTCGTGGAAGAGATGTTTGAATTCAGATTGCACGGGCGGGGTGGCCAGGGTATTGTAGTGGCAGCCTCGATTTTTGCCGAAGCAGTATTTCTTGACGGATACTATGCCCGCGCCTTTTCACTTTTTGGCGCAGAAAGAAGGGGAGCTCCGGTAACCGCTTTTATCAGGGCCGGGAAAAACCGCCTGATGCCGCGCAGCCGGATATATAATCCAGATTATATCGTGGTATTCGATTCCAGCCTGAATATGGATACCTCCATGGCAGGATTAAAAGAAGGAGGAACGCTGCTGATTAACAGTGGTGAAGACGATAGTGGCAACCTGGTTATAAATACTGGTATGGATGCCAATTTTAAAATTTACACTGTTAATGCTACCGGCATTGCCTGGAAGCATAAACTTGCCGTGGGCAGTTTTCCCATGGTTAATACGGTTATGCTGGGGGCAATGGGGGCAATAAGCGGCCTGGCCTCGCTGGACAGCCTTGTTACATCAATCAAGAAGAGAGTAACTGCTAAGCTTGATGCCAATATCAGCGCAGCAGCTGAAGGTTATGATAGCGTGAAGGAGGTGGAACACCTTGTTACCTGATATAACAACGCAAAAACCGGTGTATGCATATGGAACCAAATCAAGCGCGGTAAATAAAACCGGCGAATGGCGTTTTATGACCCCGGAAAGAGTGCCGGGACTTTCACCGTGCCGCCAGGGCTGCCTGCTGGACGGGGAAGTTCCAGCCTGGTTGGAGGCAGTTAAAAGAGAACAGTGGGAAGAAGCATGGCAAATCATGAGGCGCAACAATCCTTTTCCTGCTTTAACCGGTTACACCTGCTTTCATCCCTGTACGGAAAACTGCAATCGCAGCCAGCTGGACAGCGGTATTGATATTCCTTCCGTGGAAAAGGCAATCGGTCTCTGGCGGCTCGATCAATATAAACCCGGACAGCAAAGGGATCTGTTAAAAGATGAAATTGCAGTTATCGGTTCGGGTCCGGCCGGTTTAAGCTGCGCCTATTACTTGAACCAGGCCGGTTACCGGGTAACCGTTTATGAAAAGTCGGATCAAATTGGTGGAATGCTTAGCCTTGGTATACCTGAATACAGGCTGCCGCGCAGCATTCTTAACAAAGAGCTTAACCTGCTGAAAGAGGAAGGTGTGGAGTTCATAACCGGTTGTGAAATCGGGAAGAATTTATCCTTAGATGAACTTTATAAAAAGCACAGTGAAGTGTTCCTTGCTCCAGGGGCCTGGAAATCTCGCAAAGCGGGTATTCCCGGAGAAGATAGCAAGGGAGTTTGGAATGCCCTTGACTTCTTAAGCGAGTTTAACAGCGGCAAGCAGCCGGAGGTAAAGGATCCGGTTATAGTTATCGGCGGCGGCAACGCAGCTATAGATAGTGCCCGCAGTGCCCTGCGCATGAGCGGTGTAAACCATGTAACCCTGGTATACCGCCGGAGCAGGGCCGAAATGCCTGCCTACCAGCCGGAAGTGGAGGCGGCAGAAAATGAAGGTGTCGAGCTAATCTTCAACGCCCTGCCCGGGAAAATTGAAACCGTTGATGGCCGGGTTAGCGGGGCAGAATTTAACTATAGCAAAACCAACCGGCAGGGCCTGGCCGTTGATAAAAGCAGTTCATTTCATAAACCCTGCGGCACAGTAATTATGGCCCTGGGCCAGGAGCAGGACGGTTCGATCTTCTCAAGCCTGGATAAAGATGTATCTTTTTATGCCGGTGGGGACCTGGTTACCGGCCCGGCTACTGTTTCCGAAGCGATCAGGGCAGGCAGGGTTGCAGCCGAAGCGATGATCGCCCGGTTGGAGAATTTGCCGGAACCGGAACTATGCCTGCCGGAAGAAGACCCGGTTAGCTTTGAAGATCTTTACCTGGAAGCCAGCCTAAACCTCGACATTAAGGATCAGCAGGAAATGCCGGAAAAAGAGGCTTCACGCTGCCTGGGCTGCGGCACCTGCAACTCCTGCGGAATATGTTACCTATTCTGTCCGGATATGGCGATAGATATAGTAGACGGCCGTTACGAATTGAATATGGATTACTGTAAGGGCTGCGGCATCTGTTACAGGGAATGCCCCTCAAGGGCTCTTATATTGAAAGGGGGAAAGTAAAATGGCTTATGAGTTAATGAGCGGCAGTCAGGCAGCAGCAGTTGCAGTACAAAGGGTTGGAGTTGACCTGGTTGCGGCATATCCGATTACCCCCCAGACGGCGATAGTGGAAACCCTGGCTAATTTTGAAGGACGGGGAGAACTGGGCGGTGAGTTTGTCAGTGTTGAATCGGAATACGCTGCCCTGGCATGCAGTTATGGTGCAGCGGCTGCAGGTGCCAGGGTTTTTACCGCCACGGCTTCGCACGGCCTGGCCTATATGCATGAAATGATTCACTGGTGCAGCGGGGCTCGCGTGCCAATTGTGATGGTCAATGTTAACCGGACAATCGGTGCGCCATGGTCTCTCGACCCTGACCAGGGCGACAGCCTTAGTCAGCGTGACACGGGCTGGATGCAAATATATTGTTCGGGAGCGCAGGAAGTGCTCGATACCGTTATGCAGGCTTTTTTACTCAGCGAAGAATTACTGCTGCCCTGCATGGTAGTTTTTGACGGCTTTTATATCTCTCACACCTATGAAGCGGTTGATGTCCCCGATCTTGAAAAGGCACGGGCTTTTATCGGTCCCCCTGTCTTTGCCGCGCAGGTGCAGCCGGAAAAACCTGCCAATATACATGCCCTGATTACAGGAGATATGCAGGCAGAACTGGTCAGAAATCGTCATGAAACGATGCTGCGGGCACCGACAGTATTCAAAGAGATAAATCAACGGTTTGCAGAAACTTTCGGGCGCAGTTACGGAGTAATTGATTCAGTTATACCTCCTGGAGCAAAGAAAATAATCCTTGCTGCCGGTGCTACTGCTGAAACTGTTCGCTGGACGCTGCCTGAACTGGAAGAAACCGGTATGGTGCAGCTGAGAATGTTCAGGCCTTTTCCCCGGGAAGATCTTTGTAACCTTTTCGAAGCCCACGATATTGAACAGGTTGTTGTAGTTGATCGCAACTGTTCAACCGGAATGGGTGGGATACTGGCCCAGGAACTGCAGGCAGCAATTTATGGGATGGGAAAACCGCCGGCTGTAAAAGATTTGATCCTGGCCGGTGGAATTGATTTAACCCCGGATATGCTGATCAAGGCGCTGACGGAAACCGGCAGCGCAGATAAGGTAGAACAAAAGTGGGGAGTTGATCTCAGGTGAGAATTGAAGAGTATAAACAGGAGTCGGAAATGTTAAACCCCGGTCACAATGCCTGTCCGGG
>SLBE01000141.1 GCA_007126465.1 Syntrophomonadaceae bacterium
ACTAATGATTAACTTTATAAGGGGATGATTTGATGGCCAAGGTATTTGCAGTTGCTAACCAGAAGGGAGGCGTAGGTAAAACTACGACAGCAATTAATTTAAGCGCATCCCTGGCAAAACTCGAGGCAAAAACTCTATTAATAGACATCGATCCGCAGGGAAATGCAACAAGCGGCCTGGGACTTTCTAAAAAAGAGATAAAGGAATGTATTTATAATGCACTGATTGAGGATGCTCCTTTAGAAAACATAATACTGCCATCACGCTGGCAAAACCTGGACATTGTTCCGGCAACAATCCAGCTTGCAGGCGCCGAAATTGAACTGGTATCGCTGGTTTCACGTGAGGAAAAGCTAAAAAAAGCCCTTGTGCCGATATCGGAAAGATATGATTATATTGTTATAGACTGTCCACCATCCCTGGGACTTTTAACTTTAAACGCAATGAATGCTTCCCACGGAGTTATCATCCCAATACAATGCGAATATTACGCCCTGGAAGGCTTAGGGCAGCTAATGAACACGATTAACCTGGTTCGAAAACACTTAAATGAGGACTTAATAATAGAAGGAGTGGTTCTGACTATGTACGATACTCGCACAAATCTTTCAGAACAGGTTGCAGAGGAAGTCAGGAGCTACTTTAAGCAATATGTGTATCAAACAGTAATACCGAGAAATGTCCGTTTAAGCGAGGCGCCCAGTTACGGAAAACACATTTTGGAATATGACCCTCGCAGCAGGGGTGCCGAGCTGCATCTTTCTTTAGCGAGGGAGGTTTTGAAAGATGAGTGAGAAAAGAAGACTGGGCAAAGGCCTGGGAGCTTTAATTCCAGATGCAGTATCAACCGCGTCAGAAGCAACGGAAATAAAGCTGGATAAAATTAAACCAAATCCATTTCAGCCACGAAGGACATTTGACGATGAAAAGCTAAGCGAACTTGCATCATCAATAAAAGAGCACGGGGTTATACAGGCAGTAGTAGTTACGCCTAGTGGAACAGAAGATCAATATTTGCTGGTTGCAGGAGAAAGAAGATGCAGGGCTGCAAGAATAGCAGGCCTAACTACAGTACCGGCTGTTGTTAAGTCTTTCGACAAGAGCACAATGTTAGAGATCGCGCTTATAGAAAACTTGCAGCGTGAAGATCTTAATCCTGTTGAAGAGGCAAGGGCCTATAGAAAGCTAATGCAGGAGTATAATTACACCCAGGAAGAGCTGTCAAAAAGAATAGGACGAAGCAGGCCTTCAATAGCAAACAGTTTGAGATTGCTTGCTTTGCCAGAAGCGGTTCTTGATTCGTTAATAATTGGCGAGCTAACACCTGGTCAGGTGCGGCCACTATTAGCTATTGACAACCAGGAAACCCAGCAGGAACTGGCAGCAAGAATCATTGAAGAAAAACTTTCAGCAAGGGAAGCAGAAAAAATTGTAGATAGAGGAGACAGGGGCAAAACAACCAGGAAATCATCGAAAAACGAAACAGCACTTGACCCTGAAAGTGAAGAATTACAGCTTCAGATGCAAAGAAACCTTGGCACCAAGGTTAAGCTTAAGCAAAGCAAAAACGGCGGGACAATAGAAATATATTATTATAGCGACGAAGACCTGGAAAGGTTAATAGAAAAACTAATACCAGAAGGCCTGTAATGAAAGTGTATTTTTAAAATGTTTCACGTGAAACAAAGCTCAGTGGTTTCAAACAAAGCTCCGTGGTTTCAACATATACAGGGCTTTCACTATATTAAAATGTAAATGTCGTGCAAAGCCGTTAGGGTCGGGTGGAGCCGGGGCTTTAGGTTAAAATGTTTCACGTGAAACATTTTAACTTCTTGCCCTGGTTAAATGTAATGCTAAAATCGCGTCAATTGGTTTGCTTTGACCGGTTGTGTTATAATAAGTTTCAGCTCTATTTCTAATAAGATTGCAGTTGTGCTGATTTGTTAGGAAGAGCTTTATTTTTGACTGGAAAAGCCTTTGTTTTGCTTAGGGCTTGCTATATAAACTTGAAAGGATCGATTTTATAGTGTCTTCTGATAATAACAAGCGATGCTTTACGGTAATGATTGTTCCTCACTCAGAAGAGGCAACGTATAGTCTTCGCATTCCATTATACCTGGTTCAGGCCGCGGTTGTCTTCCTGGTGCTCGGTGTAACCGGTTTTTGTGTCCTTGGTTATGCTTACTTAAAGGCTTCTGCGGAGGCGAGGGAAGCAGAAACTCTGCGCCAGCTAAGCAGGGCTCAGCAAGAAGAAATAGATACCCTTGCTGTTGAAACTCAAAGAATGATGGAACAAGTTCACGCAATTGACGATCTTGTTGAGCTTGTAACAGATAGGCTGGAGTTAGACAAGGGTGAGCTTGAGGATGCCGTGCAGAATCAATCTGCTGAAAATAACAGTGCCCCTGCATCTGTTTACAATAACCATACGTTTAACGGTAGTCCGCCAACATTGAATCATGCCGGGATTACTGCTGATACTTTGCGTGCTTATGATAGCAGGTACTCGGGTTCAACCTCTTCAGGTGGAGTTATGGGTAGGGCTGCAGGCAATTTAGCCGTTTTACAGAGTGTTATTCCAGACCATGTAGAAGTGCTGGATGTTGTAGGGGACTATATGGACAGGGCTGAGGCAAAGCCTTCGATATGGCCGGCCCGGGGAAGAATTATTTCTGGTTTTGGTGTCCGCAGAATTCCCTATGCAAGCAGCGGCTACCAGTTTCATACCGGTGTAGATATTTTAGGTTCACATGGAAGTTCCATTTGGGCTACCGCCTCGGGTGAAGTAGTCTTTGCTTCTTACCGGGGGAGCTTTGGTAATCTTGTTATAATAGATCACGGATACGGTTATGAAACGCATTATGCTCACCTGTCAGGGTTTGCGGTAAGTGTTGGGGAAGAAGTTGAAAAAGGCCAAACAATTGGCTATATGGGAGCAACCGGTAGAACCACCGGTACTCACCTCCATTACGAAGTTCACCGTAATGGTTCTCCTGTGAATCCATCAAGTTACTTGAAAGAGCGCTAGCTCCAAAGGGAGGATGGCAGTTTGTTTAAGAAAGGTAGTGTCGAGAAAATGTCAGACAAGGTAGACACAATCATTGGCAAGGATACGTTTTTTTCCGGAAACATTAACGGTAAAGGGGTCATCAGGATCGATGGTGAAATTGAGGGCGCGGTGCAAAATAAAGGCGATGTAGTTATTGGCGAAAACGGAAAAGTTGCTGCTGAGTTAAACGCTCGCAATATAACCATAGCCGGTTTATACGAGGGCACCCTGGAAGCTGAAGGCAAACTCGAGTTAAAGAAAACAGCAACTGCTATAGGTACTTTTAAGGCCAACGGCCTGATCATTGAAGAGGGCGCGGTCTTAACCGGCAATATGGAAATGAAGCTAAAAGAGCAGGCCGGAAAAGAGAAAACTGAAGAAAAGCCTTTGCAAAAAAGGGATTGGAGTTATAAGCCATTAGGGGCAGACTCCCCGGGCAAGGGGATGCAGGCTAATGCTATGTCGGATCAGTCGTTTTCTGAGAAGTCCTAGCTCCAGGTGGCCTGTTTTGCATCCATAATTTCAGAAAGCACTACTAATTGTAGTGCTTTATTTGATTGTTGTCATCAATCTCTTGTTATGCAATGCGCTTGATTCTGTTTAAATAGCAGGAATTGCTCAAAACAAGAAGAACTAAACAGTTCAGGATAAATATTTAAAGCAAGAAGAGAGGTATTGCCATGCTAATTATCTTACTTGGACCGCCGGGAGCAGGCAAAGGTACCCAGGCAGAGAGCATTGTTAAAGATTATAGCCTTGTCTATATTTCCACAGGAGATATCTTAAGGGCTGCTGTAAAAGAAGACAAGGAGCTCGGTCGCAAAGCAAAGCATTACATGGATCAGGGTTCGCTCGTCCCCGATGAACTTGTAGTTGAAATTGTAAAAGACCGCTTAAAAGATCCTGATTGTCAAAACGGAGCGCTCTTTGACGGTTTCCCGCGTACTGTTGAGCAGGCAAAGTTTCTTGATGAAGCTCTGCCGGAAATTGGATCCATGGTCGACGGTGTTCTATTAATTGAAGTTGATGAAGATGAATTAATCGAACGTTTAACCGGCAGGAGAGTTTGTTCTAAGTGTAATGCTGTATATCACCTGAAATTCAATCCACCCGAGGTAAGGAATGTCTGCGACCAATGTGGTGGCGACTTATATCAGCGTGACGATGACTCCATTGAAACTGTAAAAGAAAGGCTTGAAGTTTATAAAAAGCAGACCGGGCCTCTCATCAGCTTTTACAAAGATAAAAATGTGCTATACCCGGTAGATGGAAATGAAGATATTAGCAGCGTATATAAGAAGATAAAGGCTGTGCTGGATAAGCTGTAAGGAAACGGTGACTGTATATAATGGTCCAGTATCAGGTTAATCAGCTGGTTGTTATGAAAAAAGGGCATCCCTGTGGTGCGAACTGCTGGCGTATAATCAGGGTTGGCATGGACTTTCGTATCAAGTGTGAGAAATGTGGCAGAAGTGTATTGATACCGCGCTCTCGTTTTGAGCGCAGGGTTAAGTCTGTTCTTTCGGAGTCAGATGATTAGTGCCGGAGGGTAAATTATGTCCTGGAGCTGTGGAATCGTTGGACTACCAAATGCAGGCAAATCGACATTATTCAAAGCTCTTACGGCCCTGGATGTAACCATAGAGAATTACCCCTTTTCCACTATTGATCCTAACCGTGCTATTGTGCCTATTCCTGACTCACGCTTAGCGGCTCTTGCCGATCTAAGCAATGCAGAAAAAGTTACTCCTGCAACAATTGAAGTGATCGACGTGGCCGGCCTGGTTAAAGGAGCAAGCCGTGGTGAAGGTCTGGGCAACCAGTTTCTTGGCAACCTGCGTGCTGTAGATTTGCTGATTCATGTTGTGGCCGGTTTCGGGGATGTCACAACCGGCGAAGAGGATCTGTCCACTCGCCTCGAAACTGTTAACATCGAGTTATGCCTGGCTGATCTTGAATCTGTGACCAGGCGTCTTCAAAAGCTGGAACCTCAGCTCAGGCTTGGCGAAAAGGCAGCGCAAAGTGAGGGGCTGTTGTTAAGGCGAGCTGAAGAGCACCTGAACAAGGGTTTGCCCCTGAGATGCCTCGAGCTAACGGGGCAGGAAAAAGAAACGCTCAGAGAACTTCCGCTGCTTACTCTAAAAGAGATGGTTTACGTGTTTAACCTGTCGGAAAGCGACCTTGGATCAGTCGATCTGTCCAATTTTCCTCAAGACAGTGTGGTTATACCTTTATGCGCAAGCCTTGAAGCTGAGCTGGTAGAACTGCCCGAGAATGAGAGAGAAGCTTTTTTAATCGCCTATGGGCTGACTGAAAGTAAAACCCTGGAATTGCTTAAGGAGTGTTACCGGCTACTTGGCCTGATTACTTTTTATACTATTAAAGGCAACGAGACCAGGGCCTGGGTGGTTCCCGCAAATATTCGGGCAGCGGAAGCAGCAGGCAAAATTCATAGCGATATGGAGCAGGGCTTTATTAATGCAGAAGTAGTAAATTGGTTTGATTTAATTGATGCAGGGGGAATCGCCGGTGCCCGTGAAAAAGGCTTAATCAGGGTAGAAGGACGTGATTATCCTGTGCAGGATGGCGAGGTTATATTTGTCCGTTTTCGCAGTTAAATCGGGGGATGATAATGATTGACAAACAGTGGGCCCTGGCCCTTCGCTTAGTTGCGCTGCTCTTCATAGTGGTAGGCGGGCTTTGGATTATTAACAGTATTGCCTGGGTTGTTGGTTTGATTCTGATCAGTGCTCTCATTGTATATATTCTATATCCCTTTCAGGAATATTTAAAAAGACGTTATCGGCTCAGCCATGGGTTGACTGTTGCTATTGCCTTCGTACTGTTTATACTGTTTTGCATATTTGTTGTCAGCTTGTTAATCCCTGTCATATATAACGAGATAAACGATCTTATCGATAGTTTTCCAACACACCTGGCCCGGATCCAGATTCTGCTGTCATGGCTATCACAGCAGACAGTAATGCTGGATATTGAAGATGAGGTGCGCAGCTTAATTCTCAGTATCTCTGATAATATGCACCAGGCTGTAGAATACCTGGCTGAAGCATCTCTTTCCCTGATTGGAGGCGCCGTCGATTTTTTCCTGGTGCTTTTCCTGGTGTTCTACCTGCTTTACGATTTCCAGGCTGTGCGCACTCAAATTATTGATAGTATCCCTTCTGCAAAAAGGCCGCTGGCCGAAGAGTTAATGAAGATAGTTGATACCAATGTCGGCACGTTTATCAGGGGCTCGTTAATACGCTGCCTGATTGTAGGTGTTGTTACCGGGATAGTTTTATCTGTTATTGGTATGCCCTATGCTTTGCTCCTGGGTGTGTTGGCCGGGATATTCAACTTTATTCTTTATTTAGGGCCTTATATTGCTGCGGTTCCGGCAGTGCTCCTCAGTTTTTCGCCACTTACTCCATCGCCGCTGCTTATTATTGCTATTTATGTTGGAATTCAAATTTTAGATGGAATGTTTCTTGCGCCGGTTGTGCTGGGCCGCATAGTTAAGCTAAGGCCAATTACTGTTATTGTGGCAATCCTGGCTGGCGGCAGCCTTGGTGGCTTGCTCGGCATGATCCTGGCGGTGCCTGTGGCCGGAATGATAAAGGGAATTCTTGAGCTTCTAAAGCGTAGTCCTGCTTATGAAGAATTAAACTAATCTATTGCCCTTATTGCTATTATATGCTATTATTTCCTTTGTTATACCCCTGCTCCTAATTCTATATTAAGGGGCCATTAGACCAGAGGGAGGTGAAATGTTATGGAATTATATGAAGCGATGATCATTATAAGCCCGGAGCTTGAAAAAGATGATCATCAGGAAGTTTTAGACGGGCTATCTTCTGCCATTACCAAGAACAACGGTTCGGTAAGCACTGTCCTCGATTGGCGCAGAAGGCGCCTGGCTTATGAAATCGATAAAGTCCAGGAAGGCCATTACTATTTAATTTACTTCAGTGCTGATGGCACAGTCATTCCGGAAGTCGAACACTATTTCAGGGTTACTGATGAAATTATCCGCTTCATGGTCGTTCGCACCAGTGAAGAGGAATTTGAAGCTGCGGCCAAAAAAGCCGCCAGTGAGGCTGAAGCAGCAAAAAAAGCGGCTGCTGAGGAAAGTGCTGTTGTTGATGAAAGTGCTGCTGCGGTAGGAGCAAGCGAAGCTGAAGTAACTGAAAGTGCTGATACTGCTGAAACGCCGGAACCTGCTCAGGACAGCCAGGAGAAGACTGCTGAAGCAGAAGTTGAGAGCAGCGAAGCTGAAGGTGAGGAAGAAAAGCCGGCTGATGAGTAGTCTTGTATAACTTACTTAATAGGACGGTGTTTTCATGTTAAATCAGGTAGTGTTAATTGGACGACTGACCCATGATCCGGAGCTTCGTTATACTGCTGGTGGCGGGGTGGCTGTAACAACTTTCACCCTGGCAGTTAACCGTCCATTCACCAATCAACAGGGTGAAAGGGAAGCAGATTTTATTAAAATAGTGACCTGGAGGAAGCTGGCCGAGAATTGCGCCAACTACCTGAAAAAAGGCCAAATGGCTGCGGCAGCAGGCCGACTGCAGGTAAGATCATTTGATGACAGTGAAGGGATCCGCCGCAAGGTTGCAGAGGTTGTAGCTGATAATGTCCAGTTTCTTGAACGGAGCGGACGTGACTCGGAATCTTCAAAGTCCAGCGATTTTGATGAGCCGAAAACCGAGGACCTTGATATAAGCGGGGATGATGTTCCCTTTTAGTGGAAGGAGGTATTTACATGAGGCGAGACAGAGGTAGAAAGCCTAAAAAAAAGATCTGCAGCTTCTGTGTTGAGAAGGTAGATGATGTAGATTACAAACAATATGATAAGCTGAAGCGGTTTGTTACCGAACGCGGAAAAGTCCTTCCGCGTCGTATATCCGGTAATTGTGCAAAACATCAGCGGCAGTTGACCCGGGCAATTAAAAAATCAAGAATTATGGCCCTGCTGCCCTTTAGCATGGAATAAATGCTGCTAATGACATTAAACCTTTTACGGTGCCGGAAGCTTATGCCCGGCACCGTTTTTGTTGCAGGATAGATGGGTAGTCAAAGCGAATTAAAAACTAACAACTTGAAAGGAGTTAAAAAAAATGCAGGTTATTTTAGAGCAAGATATCCCTAACCTGGGGAAAAAGGGTGAACTGAAAGATGTTGCCAGGGGTTATGCCCGCAATCATCTGCTGCCAAGAGGACTGGCAGTTGAAGCAACCCCTCACAGATTACGTGAATGGGAGCAGCGTCAGGAAAAAGAAGAGGCGCTTAACAGGGAACTTGAAGAAAAAGCCCGTGAGCAGGCTGAAAAATTATTAAATAGAGAAGTTCATTTTAAAATGCCGGCTGGTGAAGGCGGTCGATTATTTGGTTCAGTTACAGCGGCAGATGTTGCTGGCAAGCTGGCAGAGGAAGGCTTTGAAGTTGACAGGAAGAAAATTGAGCTTTCAGAGCAGGTGAAAAGTGTTGGCAGCTATACAGCTGAAATTCGCTTGCACTCCGGTATCAAGGCAGAAATACTGGTTAAGGTTGAAGCTGAGGAGTAGGGAACTGCAAAGGGGGGTTGCCGTAAATGGTCGTTTTAAGTGATAGAGTTCCACCACAGAGTAAGGAAGCGGAAATATCCGTGCTCGGCTCTATGATCATTGACAGGGAGGCAATCTTCGCGGCAGCAGAACTTCTTTCTGAGCAGGACTTTTACAGTACTGCTCATAAAAAGATATATTCGGGAATTATTTCTCTCAGCGAACGGGGCGAGCCGGTTGATCTCGTTACTTTATCAGAAGAGCTTCAACGCAATCAATGCCTGGATGAAGTAGGCGGCCGGTCATATCTTGTTACCCTGGCTAACGCTGTACCGACTGCCGCTAATGTGCAGTATCATTCCAAGATTGTCAGGGAAAAAGCAATATTGAGATCGCTTATTCATGCTGCTACGGGGATCGTTTCAAAAAGTTTTGATGCCCCGTCTAATGTTGATGAATTCCTCGATGAGGCAGAGCAATTAATTTTTGAAATCGGCAAAAGGGGCAAGCAGCAGGGATTTGCATCGCTCAAAGATGTTCTGGTTAAAGCTTTTGATAATATTGAGAAGCTATATGATGAAAAAAAGGGAGTTACCGGACTTTCAACCGGTTTTACTGATCTTGACAGACTAACCTCCGGTTTTCAGAAGTCTGACTTGATTGTCATCGCTGCCCGCCCCAGCATGGGTAAAACAACCCTTGCTCTTAATATGACCCAGCAAATGGCGGTCAGGGAAAAAATGGCAACAGCATTTTTCAGTATGGAAATGTCAAAAGAACAGCTTGCCTCACGCCTGTTGTGCGCCGAATCACAAATTGATGCTCAAAACATGCGCAGGGGCTTTCTTTCTCAGGAGGAGTGGCAGAAGTTGACAAAGGCTGTCGGCCCTCTGAGCGATGCCCCCCTGTATATTGACGACTCGGCCAGTTTATCCGTGATGGAGGTTAGGGCGAAAGCCCGGCGCCTTAAAGCAGAAAAAGGTCTGGAGGCAGTATTTGTTGATTACCTGCAGCTAATGAGGGGTTACGGGCGCGCCGAAAGCAGGCAGCAGGAGTTGTCGGAAATTTCCAGGGCCCTGAAAGCTTTGGCTAAAGAACTCGATGTTCCCGTTGTTGCTCTTTCTCAGTTAAGCCGGGCAGTTGAAAAAAGGCCTGACCGTCGACCGATCCTCAGTGACCTGATGGAGTCGGGCGGCATTGAGGCTAATGCCGACCTGGTTATGTTTATTTACCGGGAATCTTATTATAACCGTGATTCTGAGAAGGGAAATATTGCTGAGATCAGTATAGCAAAACAAAGAAATGGCCCCACAGGACTGATAGAGCTATACTTTCTTGATCGCTTTACAAAGTTTGCTAATGTTGCCCGTGATCGGATCAAGGAAGAGGGTGGAGAGTAGTTGGCATCAAACAAATATGATGTAATCATTGTGGGTGCCGGTCCTGCTGGTATTTTTGCTGCCCTGGAGTTATCTGTTTCCGGCAAGGCAAAGGTATTAATTATTGATAAAGGTGCTCCCCTGGAAAAACGCAACTGTAAAACCCAGCGTGAATATGGTCGCTGTCTGCGCTGCAACCCCTGTGCAGTAACCTGCGGCTGGGGTGGTGCCGGAGCTTTCAGCGACGGCAAACTTACGCTTACTTCCGCATTTGGCGGCTTTCTTGATGAATTTGCAGAAAAGGAAAGCATCGATGATCTAATTAATGAAATTGATCGAGTTTACCTTTCCTATGGGGCCTCGAATACTGTATATGGTGAAGATCGGGAAGCAGTAAAAGACATGGAGCGTAATGCTGCTGCTGCCGGATTGAGCCTGATTCCTGCCAGGATAAGGCATTTAGGCACAGAGAACTGTTATCATGTTCTGGAAAAGATGTATCGGGATTTAACAGAATCAGCGGATATACTAATGAATACATCAGTAGAAGAAATCATAAACGATAACGGCCATGTCCGTGGAGTCAAGCTTAATACAGGCGAAACCTATTATGCGGATTATGTTGTTTGCGCACCAGGCAGGGTTGGTGCGGAATGGATGCATAAAGAGTCAAAAAGATTGGGCCTTAAAGGTGTCAATAATCCAGTTGATCTTGGGGTCAGGGTTGAAGTGCCTGCTGTTATAATGGAAAAGCTTACCAGCCAGATTTATGAATCGAAACTGATTTACTTTACCAGGCATTTTGATGATAGAATTCGAACCTTCTGTATGAACCCATATGGTGTTGTAGTAACAGAAGGCAACGAAGGGCTCGTTACTGTTAATGGACACAGCTTCGCGGAAACAAAAACCAATAATACAAACTTTGCTTTGCTGGTCAGTAAAACCTTTACAGAACCTTTTACAGAACCAATCCGCTATGGTCGTTACATTGCCAGCCTTGCGAATATGCTTGGTGACGGGGTCATTGTTCAACGCCTTGGCGACCTGTTGATGGGTAGGCGCTCTACGCCGGAGAGGATAAAGCGTGGATTGGTCAGCCCAACCCTCAGAGAAGCTACCCCTGGTGACTTGAGCCTGGTTATGCCCTACCGATACCTGATGGCCATTATTGAAATGCTTGAAGCCCTTGACAAGCTTGCACCGGGTGTAAATTCCAGGCATACCCTGCTATATGGTATTGAAGTTAAATTTTACTCATACCGCCTGCAGCTAAGCAAAAAGTTTGAAACAGAAGTGAAAAATCTATTTGCAGTGGGGGACGGCGCCGGAGTAACCAGGGGGCTTATCCAGGCTTCCGCTACAGGAAAGCTCGCGGCACAGGAGATTGCCCGCCGTCTTGAAGCCAACCGATAAGCTTGATTTGTTTTTTATAAAATGCTATACTTCCTTTATAAACGGATTGCCCGACAGCTATGCCGTTTTTTCGATCATAGCAGTTGTTTTATCAACTAATTTGCTGTCAGGTCTTTACCGTGTCGTTCGGCTGCAAAATGCATTTACATAGATACACAATACTATAGCCAGACGACAGGTGCTTAGGGTGATAACTCGGAGACATCATGTGTTGCAGAAAGGATCATTCTAAATGGAACCGAAGTCTGTGTTTGAACGTGCTAAACTAAGCCTGGAAGCTAAGAATATAAGAGCACCTCATTATATGTTAATAGCTTTAATTTGTGTGATTACCTCGCTTGCCGTGCTAGAATATTCAAGCAATTATGTCTATGTGGTCATGATTGATGACAGGGAGATTGGGGTTGTTCAAGATGCCAGTGACGTTGAACTATTTGTTGATGATTTAACGGAGCGATGTGGTGAGCTTTATGGCATGCATATCAAACCTGGAAAGAAAATTGCTCTTATAAAAGAATTTAGGCCGGAGAGTGAAACGCAGACCGAAACTGTTCAGCAGACCATACGCAGCTCTCTGGGTCTTTTAACTGATGCAAAAATATTGTTAATTAATGGAACCCCTGCCCTTGCCCTGCCGGAAGACTGTGAACTTGATCTGCTGATCACCTCTCTTGCTGCAGCCTATTCACGCAACCAGGGTAATGTAACAACACTAGAATCTATAGTGACCGACGAACTGACTTTAGAGTCGGCCCGAGTTGAGCCGAGCGAAGTTAGTACCGTAGAAGAAGCCGTGGCTTATTTGGCCAGTTCTAACAGTGGCAAGCCTATGCAGGCATCATCTTTAACTGGAACAACGAACAGGGGGTCATTCTTTAGTCGTTATTCCGGTAATCTTTCCAGCCCTACACATTCGGGCTTTATTCCGAACGAATATGTGCAAGATACTTCTCAATCGATCGAGCCGGCTTTTGTAAACGTAAGAACACTTGAGGAGCTTACTGTCCGGGAACCGATTCCTTTCGCGACAGAAGTTGAATATGATGAAGAAATGTGGATAGTGCAGAAAGATGTCCTTGAGGAAGGAAGAGATGGAACTAAAGAGATAACCTACCATATTACGAGGGAAAGCGGAGTAGAGGTTGCCAGAAGCAAAGTCGGCGAAAAGGTTGTCGAAGAACCGGTAACCCAGCTTGAAGTCCATGGCACTGCCCAGGTTCCTAACATAGGTTCCGGTCGTTTTATTTGGCCGGTGGAAGATGGAGGCGAAATTACGCCGGGAAGGGGCTTCAGTGAGTGGCATACAGGCATTGATATTGCGGCCGATCTCGGAAGAAATATTTTGGCTGCCGATAGTGGCGTGGTCTGGTTTTCAGGTCGCGGAGGATCTCAGGGCAATTATATTATTATCTATCACGGATCATACTGGACCCTCTACCTGCATAATGAAGTAAACCTTGTGAATAAGGGAGACCAGGTCGAGAAAGGTGAAGTTATTGGCAGGGTCGGCTCAACAGGACGTTCCTCGGGCCCACATCTGCACTTTGAAATCAGGATGGACGATGGTACCGGTGAGTGGCTGGGCTACTATCAACATAAACCTATTGATCCATTAAGATTTTTTAATCCCTGATGCTATAAAAAAGGTGCTTGAAGCCCTTTTCCTGGCGGGAAAGGGCTTTTTTAAATGCTCTAATTATTAGGAAGGTTTTCTGCCAGAAAGCAGCGAATATATGTTTTAAAAAAGTCGGAGTGTTCTAAAAATGACAGAAAAAATATTAGTAGTTGATGATGAAAAGCCAATTGTTGAAATATTAAAGTATAATTTGGAAAAAGAAGGTTTCCATGTTATAACAGCTTTTGATGGTGAGGCTGCTTTAAGTATGGTTCATAATGAAAAGCCGGACTTAATAGTCCTGGATATTATGCTACCTATAAAAGATGGTTTTAGTGTATGCCGAGAGATAAGGTCAGGCTGCGATATTCCTATAGTAATGTTGACAGCAAAGGAAATGGAAATGGACAAAGTGCTGGGCCTTGAACTGGGGGCAGATGATTATGTTACAAAGCCTTTTAGTGCACGTGAAGTTACTGCCAGGATTAAAGCTATTTTACGCCGCAGTTCAGTTCGTAACAGTGACCAGGATAAGGGAACTATGACTGTTGGAAAAATAACAGTAGATCGTGACGAGGTCCAGGTTTATAATGAAGGCAGGCCGGTTGAGTTAACCCTGCGTGAGTTTAATTTGCTGGTCTTTTTGATGCTTAAGCCCGGTTATGTATACAGCAGGGAACAGCTATTAGACCAGGTATGGGGTTATGATTATATCGGTGATGATCGCACTGTAGACGTCACGGTTCGCCGTTTACGTGAAAAGTTAGAAAAAGATCCGGCTAAGCCTGAATATATACATACAAAAAGGGGTGTCGGCTATTTCTTTAGGCGGGGGTAAGTTTTTTAAAAGCCTCCAGTGGAAAATAATTTTTATATATATAATGTTAGTTCTTTTTTCTCTGCAGTTAATCAGCGTTTATCTTGTCCAATCACTGGAGCAATATTACCTTAGAAATTACAAGGACAGCCTGGAAAACCAGGCCCGTCTGCTTTCTGTATTTGTGCAACCCGGCTTTGGAGAGAGGCAGTTTGCTGAAGAGGATACGATTCGCCTTGCTCGTGAATTCAGGGACTTGCATGAAATGGAAATAATTATCCTGGATGATTTCGCCCATGTGGTCGGAACATCCGGAAGTCAGGCTATGATTGGCAGGCGTTTAATCAGGGATGAAATAACCAGGGCTTTGGCTGGCAATTTAAGCGATGAAATTCGCTATGATCCGGCAAGTGATGAACGACGCTATTACCTGGCCTATCCCATAGTCAACGACCAGAACACTTTTGGCGTTATCTACTTAAGTGGATCTTTACAGTCAGTTGATGATACTCTCAATGAAGTTAAAACAATTTTACTGTCAGGAGTAGGCCTTGCCCTTGCTGTTAGCTTTTTGCTGGGGATTGTGCTAACCAAAACAATTACCCTGCCTATTGGAGATGTAACCGAACAGGCTAATTATATGGCCCGTGGCGATTTTTCCCGTAAAATAAAAGTGCAAACGTCTGATGAAATTGGACGTCTTGGCGATACGTTTAATTACCTGGCGGATCAGCTAAGCTTTACAATAAATGAAATGTCGTCAGAGAAAAGCAAGGTTGAGGCAATAATTAACAACATGAGTGATGGTATTGTTGCACTTGACGGCAAGGGAAGCCTGATACAGGTTAATCCTGCAGCCCAGCGCCTGCTTGGAAACCTTAAGCTTAAAGTGCCGGAATTAAATCGTTCAGGATTCACGCTGCTGAGAAACCTGATTGGTTCACAGGAAATGCGCAGGTTTATTCGCCGCCAAAAGCCTTTAAAAGCAGAGGTATCCAGTACTATGCCAGACTGTACCCTTGAAGTTAAGATTGCTCCTTTCAAGGTTGATAAAGGTAAGCTGGATGGGACCCTGATGGTTTTGCATGATATAACCCAGGAACGTGAACTGGCCAGGCGTCAGGAAGAGTTTGTAGCGGATGTTTCGCATGAATTAAGGACCCCACTTTCAACGGTTAAAAGTTATGTCGAAACTCTGCTTGATGGAGCGGCAGAAGAGCCTGATGTTAGGAATCGTTTTCTAAAAGTGCTCGCCGTTGAGACTGACCGAATGGTAGCAATGGTCAAAGACCTGCTTGTTCTTTCACAAATGGATGCAAGCCAGACTTACTGGCAAAAAAGCGAAGTCGATCTTTACGGGTTGGCAAATGAAGCAGTTGAACAGTTGAGACAAAAGCTTAAAGTTTCATTCCCCACGATAACGCTTGAAATAGAGCCTGGCAGTGCTGTAGCGTATGTAGATAGGGATA
>SLBE01000227.1 GCA_007126465.1 Syntrophomonadaceae bacterium
CAGGCCCACAGGGTTCCATCTTCCAGGATGGCAAAAGTGCTGCTATGTTTGGGAAAAACCTCTGTGATATTTTCCAGTTCAACCAGGACCGGTTCAAATCGGCTTGTTGTGGTGCCGTCACCCAGCTGCCCATGGCTGTTATTGCCCCAGGCCCAAAGAGTTCCATCTGACTTTAGTGCAAAAGAGTGCCTTTCGCTGGGGAATAACTGTTCAATATTTGATAGAATATGCACTGGCTCGGGGAATTCGTTTGCATCACGGCCGGCGCCGATCCGCCCATCCCAGTTGCGTTCCCAGGCCCAGAGCCTGCCGTCATCTGTTAATGCAAAGGTATGACCCGAGGACTGGGGATAGAGTGCAGAGACATTTTCAAGTGAGGATTTTATTGGAATCGGACGGTTCATGGTAGTGCCGTCGCCCAGCTTTCCATCACGGTTGTCGCCCCAACCCCACAGTGAGCCGTCTTCGGTAGTAATAAAAGTGTGGGAAGGTAGGGAATATAATTCCGAGACTCTGCTGGAAGGTTCTGCTGCGGCGCTGCTAAAGAATAAGATGATAAAGAGGAACATTAAAAATAGGGACGTTAAGTGTTTAGCGAAGACGTTAGCTGAGCTGTTGTGCAGCACTCCCGAATCACCTCTGTCGGCATCCGCAGTTAACGGTGATGTTGGCTCTGAGTTGTCAGGCGGATATATTGTATTTTATTGTGTATTATTCTGAAAAATAAAAAGCAGCCAATTAGGCTGCCTCTTTAGTAGTTCGAACAGTATTAATAATAATGTTCGTTAATAGCGACTGGCAACCTGGCAGTCCGTCTTTCGGACCCACGGCTTTGCGTCCCCGCATTACGGCGGGTTTGCCTTTTTCAGTCTTGCAAATTTATACTTTATCAGTTTAACAAAATAAAGTTAGCCAGTCAAGAAATATTTTAAGTTTTCTTTTAGTTTTAAGCTATATTGCAGGTGTTGCTAACAGTTTTCTTCGTTTATTGCTTCAAGCAAATATTTGACCACGCGCTTGTTTTTGGACATAAAAATGGCTGGGGCGGCAGGATTCGAACCTGCGCATGCGGATTCCAAAGACCCGTGCCTTACCACTTGGCGACGCCCCAGCATAAAAACTAATTATTTTTTTTTAATGGGGTGAGTGATGGGATTTGAACCCACGGCCTCCAGGGCCACAACCTGGCGCTCTAACCAACTGAGCTACACCCACCATATACCTATTCTGCGCTGTTTATTTTAGCACGGCGATAAATAAAAGTCAACGTAAATTAGCTTGAAAAATGTAGAAATAGCCGGATAAGTTTCTAATGCAAACTGTAGGTTTGTATGGTATTTTATTAACAGCAAAAAATTGGCTGGTGCTAAAGCGAAGCTTTCACGTTAAAGCAGAGCTCGTTAAGTCTTTTGTAAAGTTCAATACGCTTTATAGCGCAGCTCATTCTATTGCTGTATCTTTAGTCCGTGAAGTTGAGCTAAACTTTAATAATAGAAGAAAGGGTGTACAAAATATGCGTTTTTTAAGCGGCAGGGTCTTATTTGGCCTGGCTGTCCTGGCCATCGGAATTATTTTATTACTTAGCAACCTCGGTGTAGATATTGATATTGAAGTCAGGCAAATATTAAGGTTATGGCCGGTGATCCCCTTGGTTATTGGCCTGAACTGGCTCTATTTATCTTTCGGTTCAACTTCAGCCGGGGGGGAGAGTAAAGTATATTTTTCCTGGGGCCAGTTTATAACCGCGTTAATCGTTCTGGCAATTGGGGTAATATTCCTGGGTCGGAACCTGGGACTGTTTGAAGTAGACACCAGCTTGATTTTTAATATTATCTGGCCGGCCATATTAATTATGGTTGGAATTAGCCTGATCCGCGGCCGGGCTTTTAGCGGTCGGGGAGGTGGCCGTTTTGCTTTCATGGGAGGCGCCAATGTTGGTGGGGCAGAACCATGGTCGCTGGAAAACGGCAGCTATTTTGCCTTTATGGGTGGAATTGAGATCGATTTGACTGCTGCGGAACTTAAGCAGGGTGAAACCGTTTTGGATTTGACCGCTATTATGGGTGGCATTGAAGTTAAAATCCCGAAAGACCTGCCCGTTGTGTATGAAGGTTCGGCTGTCCTGGGCGGAGTTACATTTAACAACCATGAAGACGGCGGTATCGTCGGCGGCAGGAAAATTGAGCATAATATTAGTGAAGGAGCGGAAAAAGTAGTCCGCATCCAGGCCCGCGCTATAATGGGCGGCGTAGAAATCAAAGAAGCCTAGCAAGCACCAGGTGCACGGGAGCGGAGGCTTTGTACTTGCAAGTACAAAACCTCCGTCCCCGTGTACTGCTTAAACTCCTGCTACGCGGTTTTTTAGGGCGGAGAAGACCATCTTTTCAGGGAGTTCGGGTTTGAGTTTGTGAATTTGACCGAGGCAGATAGAGGCACCGTAATCCATGCCCTGGCATCCGGCCAGGAGGAGGACGTCGCCTTTGTTAGTTTCTTTTAGACCTGCGGCGATTGCATCCGGCAGTTCTTCGTAGATTTCTGTTTTCAGGCCGGCCTGCGCTATCACCTTTTTATATACCTTTAGTTCATCAGCAGTTACCAGGTCTTTTTCACCGACGTGGCTGCTGCTGGTAGTGGCAATTATTTTATCCAGCCCCAGTTTTGGTGCCCAGTAAACAAGGGCTTCGGCATTTTCCCTGTTTACTGTTACCCCACGGCTGCCCCTGATAGCGTAGACAAGATGCAGCTTTTCATAATTCATCATCTGCAGGGTTTCCAGGGTAACATTAATGTTTCCGCTGTTGGCAAAGTGATCGTCGAGAACCATGAAATCATCCTCAAAGATTAATTCAAAACGCCTTTCTACACCTTTAAAGTTAAGCAGGGCCCTGCTGATAGTTTCAGCAGGAATTTTATTGATCAGGGCAGCTAAAATGGCGGCCATCGAGTTATAAACGCTGTGTAAGCCCAGGACCGAAAGGTTTACATTTATGGAATCGGGCTGTTCTGATAGGAAGCTGAAAAAATGCTTATTTTTAAGGTTTACCTGGAAGCTTGCCCGGCCTGTGCTTAAGTCCAGGTTATCCACTACAATATCGGCATCCCTGTTTTTTATGCCGTAAGTTAAAACATTTGCCCCGGTTTCTTTAACAAGGGGAGCTGTCTGCGGGCAGTCCAGGTTAAAGACCGCCCACTGTTTTTTACCGGCAGTCCGTACCAGGGAAGCCTTGGCGTTATAATAATTTTCGTAGGAACCGTGCAGGTCGATATGCTCTCGGCTGATGTTGTTAACAATAACCGTATTAAAATCAACACTGCCCACCCTCTTTAATTCCAGGCCGGAAGATGAAACTTCCATCACGGCATGACTAACCTTCTCTTCTACCATGCGGGAGAAAAAACGATGCAGGTCAAGGGATTCCGGTGTGGTCAGGTCGGCAGGCTCAATATTATTACCTGCTTTGACGATAACCGTTCCGACCAGCCCGGTGTTTAAACCGTGTTCCTGCAGGATTGAATTTATCATATAGGTAGTGGTAGTTTTACCGTTGGTAGCGGTAACACCGGTCAGGTTAATTTTTCTTGAAGGGTGATTATAATATTTGTCAGCCAGGGCGGCGAGGGCAAGCCTGCTGTCTGCTACTTTATACTGGGTGACAGGAACATTATCTTGAAAATCCTCAACAACTGCCGCAGCAGCACCTTTTTGAGCTGCCTGGTCAAGATACAGATGTCCGTCTGTTTTGTAGCCCTTGATACACACGAAGAGATATCCATCAGAGACCTGGCCGGAATGATAAGCAATACCGTTAAGTTCCGCAGGTTTTTCAGATAAATGTGTCTGTCCCGGCCGGGTTTCAATAATATCTATAACATGTAGCAGTTCCTCGCTTTTCATTTGCCAGATGAAGCCTCCCGTGATTTTCTTGATTTAAATTATACCTTAATGGTTAAGTGCTGTGCATATATTAGACAATAAGTTTTTCGGTTAAAATGTCAGAGCCCGCAGGAAGCGGGCTCTGTTTAGAGCGTCAAATTAAATAGTGATGCTTAGGAGATAATGATTGATTCTGTCGGGCACTCTTCGGCTGATTCGCGAACCTTTTCTTCATGTTCAGCAGGCACGGGGTTTACTTTAACTTCAGCAATTTCGTCTCCCAGCTCGAAGACCTCCGGACAAATATCCTCACAGATACCGCATGCGCTGCAATCATCGTTTACTTTAACTTCCATGCTTATGCCTCCTTCAAATATTGATTATCTTGCATAACCTTTATTCGCTAAGAAATAAATAAACCCTTTTTTTTGTCACATTTTTATTCCTCCGGGTTTGGACCAATCAATTACCATGCCATGTGTTACTTCAAAATTAAGGCCAATTTTATGGTTACTA
>SLBE01000023.1 GCA_007126465.1 Syntrophomonadaceae bacterium
TTGTACGGCATCCCTAAAGTGATTATAGGGGAGAATCAAACCTATAAAGGCAGTGAGGAATACCTGCAGGAGCAGGGTGTGCAAGTAGAGGTTTTGCAAGATTCTCGCTGCATTGATCTAATGGAGCAATTTATAAGTGATAACCAGGAATTGTGGAATGAGGATATCGGTGTTTAATTTGCGTAAATTTTTGGGTTAAAAATCTTGAAATAGAAACGAAGACAGCAGGATCATGACCCCGCTGATTAAAAGGTATATCCCGATCAATATAATTATTATGGAGAATACCACAATAGCCGAATAGATCATGCCGACACCGAAAGCCAGGTGAATCAGGCCGGAAATGATAGTGGGAACTACATTTATTTGACCTTTAAGCCTGTTTGCTGTAACAAAGCGATCAAAGGCCAGGATAATTGCAAATACACCGATAATAGTGCCTACCAGGGTTATGGTAACATTTGGATTGAAAAGCATAAATATGCCGAGAGCTGAAAGAATTATACCGAAAGTCAGCAGCACTACCCTGTTAAGCATTACTTTCCAGCGTGCAGCAACGGTAGCGATGCGGAGAAGCCCGAACACTGTAATTACCGCACCGACAAATATCGCCAGAAATTCTGTTACTCTGTCGGGCACAGTTAGAAAGATAATGCCAACGACCATCAGTAAAATACCCAGTACTAAACCCATGGGTTTCATCCTGCTGTAAATATACATCCGGCTCACTCCTTAATGGTAAATGCTCATTTATTTTAAATTTATTGCTCACTGCTTTACCTATACCGCTATGTACTGCCCAGCTAGCTAAGTTTTCTTGAGCTAGCTGGATAGCTACTTTCTAGTTATTGCTTACAAAACGACCCTCTTCCCATCTTCCTTCCTGTAATGTACCATCAGGATAGGTTTTTAAACCCTGACCGTGCTGATAACCATACTGCCATTCTCCCTGGTAAACTCTTTCGTCTGGCCAGGTGAAAGTGCCATAGCCGTGATATTGGCCCTCGAACCAGGACCCCTCATAGCGTCCACCTTCAGGGCTGTCCCAGATGCCTTCTCCGTGGGGAACCCCTTTTTTCAGGTCGCCGCTATATTCACCGACTATTCAACCCGGCATTTCAAAAATTATTGTTTCTTCAGGCACTACTTCATTATTGCCGCAAGCACCTGTGAACAGCATGCAAATTATCAATATTCCTGTAATCAGGATGGTTTTATGCAAAAAAATGTCCTCCCTTCGAGCTTCCCAGTTTGGCTTACATCTATTATCATACTATAAGAGGAAGCCTTTGAAAATAAATCTTATATTTTGTTTGTTTTGGAACCAAACTATTCCCCTGACTGTCTTAAGTTATAAAGAGGCAAATAAAGAGTCAAGTTATTAAATCTATTAAACCAAAAGTGAAGGAGGTTTGATTCATGTTTAAGCAGAAGTGGTTACTCTTATTGCTTGCGTTATTATTCCTGGTGGCTGCAGGTTGCGGCCAGGAACAACTGCCGGCTGAGCCGGATAGTGATGAAGGAGTTGAGATTGTTTTGCCTGATCAACTGCCGGCAGAGGTAGAAGAATGGATTGAAGATTCCAGGCAGGAACTTGCAGGGCAAACCTACGAACTGGAAGGAGTATTATACCTCCTGGTAACATACGGGGAAAGACCGACCGGTGGCTATGATGTTGAAATAACAGATATTGCCATACAGGATGACAAGGTTGTTGTGACAGCAGAATTTACCGAGCCGGCTGAGGATGAAATGGTAACCCAGGCTTTAACTTACCCTTACGACCTGGCCATGATTGAAGACCCGGATCTGCCGGTTGAATTTGTGGCAACCGGAGCAGAAACAGAAATACCGGCTCGCTAATAAACTAAAACCATTAACGATTAAAGCAGGGGGAATGGTATCAACCCCCTGTTTTTTTGTTTATATTAATATAACAAGGCCAGAAGCAGGCCTACTGCAAGCATAAGGCCACCATAAATGTTGACATGCTTGATCAGGGCATAAAGGGGAGTTTTGAAGTATTCGTTGGTCACATAAGTACATAAATGAACGGGAGAACCGAAATAGCCGGCATAGGAGCTTAAATATAAGATCCCCAGGTAGCGCATCGACATCATTTCCGGGCCCAGCAGGGGAATCAGTATAGGCATAGATATGCCCAGGGCTGCCGCATTATTGCCCGTGATGAAACCGGTAACAAAAGGTAAAACAATTATAAGAGCGAAAAGCGGCATTCCCTGGTCAAGCAGGTAATGAACGGACTGCTGAAATGATTCAGCCCGGAGCATAAAATCTTTGTAAATGACTATAGCCAGAGTTGAAATAACCAGGGACCAGTTTATTCCCCGGGATAAGGTAATCATTCTACTTTGCAGGGTTTGCCGGATGTTTTCCGGGGGCATATTTATAAAGAGGCAGACTGCTATACCGGCCAGGATGGCCAGGGGAAAGAATACTCCAACGGCAAGGCCGAGGGTTATAGCAATAATATAAGGGGATGCCAGGTATAGTATATTTAAAAGGACTACACCGGTTCCCTTATTTTGAACTTCACTATCGTCAGTTTTCTCCGAATTTGGATAACGCCTGTAAATAATTATAGCGGTTATAATAAAAACAATTGCTATTACCGGCACAGTGTAGCTTAAAAACCCGGCAATGCTGATTCCGCTTAAGGCTGAGGCCATTACCAGGCTGGCATTAAAAGGAGTAATCAGGACCACCAGATGACGGTAAACCATGTTAGATACAGCCCGTTCCAGGGGTGGCATTTTCAGTTCCCGACCTGTTTCCTCAACCATTGGGGCAGACACAATCGCCCCGCCGGGCACTGATGAAAAAAGCGATATGGTTGCCGGCAAGAATATTATAAGGGCCCGTGAGTCGCGGATCAATAAACGCAGTTTGCTGATCATTTCTTCCATTGCCCCGATTTCCCGGTGCAGATGCCCAAGCAGGGTAATGGATAAAACCATTGAAACGAGATAAAAAGCGGTGTGACTGGTTATTGATTCAAGGAAAATGGATAAATTTGCACTGCCTGAAATACCGTTTGTAATAACCAGGGTTGAGATGGCGAACAGCAAGGCCCAGTACATCGGCCATCTACGCCTGATTAAAGCTATTATTAAAACTATTGATATGAATACTCCGGCACCTTCAACAGTTACAGACCCAACCTGATTTAGCAAGATTACCCCACCTGTTTGTTGTCACTTGATATATCATAAACTATAATAGGGGATAATTAAAGCAAGACGAATTGATATTACAGGTTGGTGTAAGGCTAAAGTTGAGTCGGTGCAGCTCCAACCGAAACCTTCAGTGAACGTAGTTTTCGTCAGCAGGTAAAAGGAATAAAATATGGCTAAGTAGGTACAGCATTATGAAATATTCAAAGGATGAAAGAAAAAAAGTAATGGTCGCCATGAGCGGTGGTGTTGACAGTTCTGTAGCGGCTTTGCTTCTGGAAAAACAAGGCTATGAGGTTGTTGGTGTTACAATGCGCCTCTGGGTAGACCAGCAGGCGGAGCAGGCAGCCGGGGAAGAATCCAGGAGCTGCTGTGCTATTGATGCTGTTTCCGATGCCCGCTATGTTGCTGATTCTATCGGCATACCTCATTATGTTTTCAATATGAAAGATGAGTTTTATCAAAATGTTGTCTGCAATTTTACGGAAGAGTACTTAAAGGGCCGAACTCCTAACCCCTGCGTTGAATGCAACAGGACGATCAAATTTTCCGCCATGCTTCAAAAAGCAAAAGGACTTGGTTTTGATTTTCTGGCTACCGGCCACTATGTGCGCAATGAATATGATCCTGTTCTGCAGCGTTTCAGACTCTATAAAGGTTTTGATCAAAAGAAAGACCAAAGTTATATGCTTTATACTTTAGGTCAGGAGGAACTTTCTACTGTACTATTTCCTCTTGGCGATAAAACTAAAACTCAGATTCGAGAAGTTGCTCAATCTAACAATCTAAAGGTTGCTTCTAAAAGTGACAGCCAGGAAATTTGTTTTATACCCGACGATGATTACCGTTCTTTCATGGAAAGATCTTGCTCTGATGCTACAAGACCTGGCGATATTGTTTCAATGGATGGGGAAATCCTTGGACGGCACAATGGTATCGCTTACTATACAGTTGGTCAGCGTAAAGGCCTGGGGATAACTTCGCCGGAACCGCTTTACGTGGTTAGTATTGATGCAAAAAACAACAGGATTGTTGTAGGCAGTGACAAAGAAACTCAGTGCAGTGGGCTGTTGGCGGAGGATGTTAATTTTATATCGGGTAATGCACCCGAGTCACCATTAGCACTAGATGTAAA
>SLBE01000201.1 GCA_007126465.1 Syntrophomonadaceae bacterium
AGGTTATCAGCCTTTCTTCGGTCAGTGCCCTTTTATCAACAATCATGAACAATGTCGGCGCTGTCGGCCTGATGCTGCCCACTGCTGTCAGGATGGCCCGGAGAGCCGGTCAGAGCCCCGGCGTTTTCGGGATGCCGCTGGCCATGTTTTCAATTTTAGGCGGCACTATCACCCTGATTGGCAGTGCGCCAAACATAATTATTGCTTCACACATGCTTTCAGCAACGGGGCAGCCCTTTAGAATGTTTGATTATGCTCCACACGGGTTAGCCATGTTTACCGTGGCAATGCTCACCTGGATGATTTGCAAAACATGTGGAGTTACCCCCGGTACTGGAGCAGCAGGCGAAAATTGCGGCTATAATAAAGAAAATCCAGAAGATCAGGAAACCGAACAAGCCGAGTCAATTGAAGCTGAATCCGATCTATATGAGGAAAAATCTTTTTCGCCGTTTTCAACAAGAAAAAAGCAATTAACCCTGCTTGTGCTAATCCTGGCAATTGCAGCGGTCAGTACAGGTCTGCTGCATCCTGCCTTCGGGTTCGGCGGGGCGGCGCTGCTAATGATCTTTGGAGGGGTCTTAAAGCTGCCGGATGCGTACCATGGTATCGACTTGAAAATAGTTTTCTTCCTGGGAGCGATGCTCGGCATCGGGCAAGTTTTAGAGCACACCGGCAGCCTGGATCTTTTAACAACAACACTGGCCGGGTTTACAGAAGGCCTGCAGCCCTTCTGGCTGATAGTCATGTTACTTTTCGTAGCATCTGGCCTGTCCAACGCCATTAATAATGCGGCATCCGCCGTTTTTATGGCTCCCCTTGCTGTTGGCATCGCAGCAGGCAGCACCCTTGAAACAGCTGCAGCCCTGATGGCAGTAGCGGCAGGTTCAAACTTAACCCTGCTGCTACCGACCCACCAGGCTGCCCTGATGGTCTTAAGCAAAGCACCTTTTCCTTTTAGCTCGTTTATGCGCTTTGGCCTGATTTTAACTATTTTATGCGGCCTGGCCGCAGCAGTAGTCATCGCGCTGATCTGGCAGTAACAAGAATATATTTACAGGAGGTATTTATATGCATTTTGCACAAATTTACACCCCGGGCATAGCCCAATGCTCGTACGTGATTGGCAGTGGAAGTAAGTGTGTGGTAGTAGATCCGATTCGCAGCGATATTAATGTTTACCTGGAAAAAGCCAAAGAATTTGGCATGGAGATTGCCGGCATCCTGGAAACTCACCTTCATGCCGATTTTATCTCCGGCCATATGGAACTAGCCGATCTAACGGGAGCTAAAATATACGCTCCCGAAATTGCCAACTGCACCTTCCCGCACCATGCCCTGGCAGATGAAGAGGAATTCACCATAGAAAACCTGCGCTTCAAACTGCTGGAAACTCCCGGTCATACACCCGACTGTACTGTTTATGTAGTGACAGATCTGGAAAGAGGGGAAGACCCTGTTTTAGCCTTTACCGGGGACACCCTGATGGTCGGAGATGTGGGGCGGCCGGACCTGTTTCCCAACCGGGAAGAGGAACTGGCAGAAAAGCTGTTTGACAGCCTTAAACGCTTAAAGGAGCTGCCCGACTTTGTTGAAGTATACCCGGCTCACGGTATGGGATCCCTCTGCGGAAAAGCTTTGTCAGCCAAGTTGTGGAGCACAATCGGCACTGAAAAAAGAAATAACTATGCCCTAAAGCATACTGAACTGGAAGCTTTCAAAGTAGATCTGCTTGCCGACATGCCGGCAGCGCCGGACCACTTCGCCCGCTGCTCGGAAATTAACCGCACCGGCCCGGAATTGCTCAGCAACCTCGCTCAGCCTGCTGCATACAGTGCATCTGAAGCAGATAAAGCGATCAAAGATGGTTATACAGTCATCGATTTCCGGGCCTACCATTCTTTCGCCGGCGCCCACATTCCCGGTTCATACAGTATCAGCAAGGACGGAAACCCGGCAACTTTCGCCGGCTGGGTCGTGCCACCCGAGGACAAGCTGATCATGGTCCTGGAAAAAGGCGGAAACCTGGAAGAAATGAAAACCGCCCTCTATAACGTGGGTCTTGATAACATCTACGGCTACCTGGAAAGCTCAGTTGAAAGCTGGGTCAATGCCGGCCTGCCAACAGACAGCATCAATACAATCTCGGTTCATGAACTAAAAGAGCGGCTGAAAAAGGAAAAGGACCTTTTACTTCTCGATAACCGGGCTAAAAGCGAGTGGGAAAGCGGTCATATTGAAGAAGCAGTTTTAGCCCCCGCTCCTGACATGCGCCAGCCCGCAGATGATTGGAACAAGGAAAAAGAGGTAATCGTGCACTGCAACACCAGTAACCGCTCCATGACGGCCGCCAGCCTTCTCAAACAGAAGGGTTTTAAAAATGTGACCAACGTTTTAGGCGGAACAACGGCCTGGAGCGCTGCCGGCCTGCCGATGAAAGCAGAAGGTGAAAAATAATGTTTATTTTAAGAAGCATCTTTGTAGAACCCTGGCCCTTCTGGGCCGGGGGGATTGTAATCGGGCTGCTGGTTCCCCTGCTTTACTATTACTTCAATACGGCGCTGGGAGTATCAACCGGTTACGGCAACCTGGTTAAAATCTTCCTGCCGGCAAAAAACCTGCAGTGGATCAAGACCAAGTATGCTGAAACCTTCAGCTGGCGGGTTTATTTCATTATCGGCATTATCCTGGGGGGCCTGCTTTCATCTATCTTAAGCGGAAACCTGGGCATAACTACCGAAATGGGCCGTTTTACAGCAATAGCCGGGTGGCCCGGAATTTTAAACGCGGTCTTCTTTTTCGTCGGGGGGATCCTGCTCGGCCTGGGTTCCCGCATAGCTGGCGGCTGCACCTCCGGTCACAGCATCCACGGTATTGCCAACCTGCACATTTCCAGTATTTTAGTAACTATTTTCTTTATCATCGGCGGTATAGTTGCCGCAAATATTGTTCGCAGCCTGTTTTTGGGAGGTGCCTGGTAATGAATAAAAAGCTAGGATTTTTGGTATTTGGGGTTTTGTTCGGTTTTGCCCTCAGCAGGGTCGGGGCATCAGAATATGACCTGATCGTGGGTATGTTTATCGGACAGGACTACACCCTGGTCGGAGTGATGGTAACCGCCATAATAGTCGGCGCCCTTGGCATGCAGGTAATAAAAAAGTTTGCCGAGCCAGTTAAAAGCGGCGAGCCGCTAAGAATTAGCTACAAGGAGTTAAAAAAATGGAGCATCCCCGGTGGTTTGATTTTCGGCCTCGGCTGGGGCATTTCTGGGGCCTGCCCGGGCACTGTCCTGGCCCAGATCGGTGAAGGGAAACTTTTCGGCCTGTTTACTTTTGCCGGAATGATCTGCGGAACCTATATCTATGCCCGCCTGAAGGAAAATAACACGGAACTTTAAGCTGAAAAAGATAGAGCCTGACTGCGCATTAATAATCATCATAGCGGTCAGGCTCTATCTTATTTTTGGGGCAGCTTAAAATAGAAGGTTGCGCCCTGCCCTGGCTTCCCTTTTGCCCAGACTTCACCGCCGTGGCGGTGAACAACCCGGGAAACAATGTTTAAACCGACACCGGTTCCGGGGTAATTCTCCTGGGAGTGAAGGCGCTGGAAAGGCAAGAATAATTTATCGGCATAGGCTTGATCAAATCCGATGCCCTGATCCTGAACATAGCAGATTATACCTTCACTGCTATTTTGAGAACCAAATTTAATACCGGCTCCTTCGATTCCCCTGGTAAATTTCCAGGCATTATCAAGCAGGTTGGCCAGGGCAATCTCCAGTAAAGCCTCATCACCGTATACATAAACATCGGGTTCGATAGCTACCTGAACATCTCTTTGCGGCTCTTTCTCCTGCAGCTCTTTTACATGCATCTCAGCATGCCTGCTTAAATTCACTTTTCTTTGATTGATCTCATGACGGGTGACCTGGGATAGTTTTAACAGGTCATCGATTAAATTACTCATCATATCTACAGCAGCTGTTATTCTTTGAAAATACTGTCTGCCTTCCGGGTCGAGATTCTGGCTGTGATCTTCAAGAATTGCCCGGGAAAAGCCCTCAATCCTGCGCAGGGGGGCTCTTAGATCGTGTGAAACTGAATAGGTAAAGGCATCAAGTTCATTTATTAATGTCCTTAATTCCTGGGTCCGCTCCTCAACCCTTTTTTCAAGTTCAAGATTCAGCTTTTTTAGCTCGGCTTCGCTTGACTTGAGATCAGTAATATCATAAGCAAAATGCAAAACACCTGTTAAGCCTTCCGATTCCTTAAAGACAGGGGTGCTGGTTAATTTCCAAAAATGTCCGTCCGG
>SLBE01000086.1 GCA_007126465.1 Syntrophomonadaceae bacterium
ATGGAAGTCAGAAATCCGCAACCAGGAAATTAATCAACGATTAAGTCTGAATTGGTTTTACCAGTATTATTTTTTTTCTGGTTCTCCGGCTATCTGACCTCTGACTTCTAAACAGGAGGTCCTCAATATGAGCACATTAGTTGAAAATGAAGAAACAGTAACCGAGGAAATAGATCTTAATAAAGTAGATGAACTGATCGAACCCTATCTTGGGAAAAAAGAGATGCTTATCCCGGCTTTACAAAAAGTCCAGGATTATTTTGGCTACCTGCCCCGGCCTGCTGCCGAGCAGGTCTCAAAACGGATGATAATCCCCTTGAGCAGGCTTTATGGAGTGGCAACTTTTTATGCCCAGTTTAAAATGAAACCACGGGGCCGTTATATAATCAGGGTCTGCCAGGGCACCGCCTGTCATATCCAGGGCAGCCCAAAAATTGCTGAACGGATCGAAGAAGAGTTAGGGATAGAAAGTGGAGAAACTACCGATGATTTACGTTTCACCCTGGAGGAAGTTGCCTGTATCGGAGCCTGTGCTCTTGCCCCGGTTATCATGATCAACGATAATCCCCACGGACGGCTTACTCCCGATAAAATTAAAGATATTCTTGAAAGTTATGAGTAAAATAACTGGAGGTTGCCAGATGGAAAAGTTTATTGATCACTGCTGTGAAAAATGTACCCACAGCAAAGAAAATCCCTGCAAAGATTTTGTCAGATGTTGCCTGGAAGGGCCAATCTGTCATGAAAGTAAAGCCTGTGCCGATCAAAGGAAAGCGATGGTTGACAGGGTTGCTCTTAATGAGAAATTTACGGTTTGTTAAATTATTGCTATTAGTAGAGGGAGGTACGCTGATTTGTATGAAAAACACCTCATGATCTGTGGAGCCACAGGCTGTCTTTCATCGGGTTCAAATGCTGTTGAAAAAGCACTGGTGGAAGAGCTTGAGAAACATGGAATAAAAGATAAATATCGCCTGGTTATGGGTGGTTGCCCCGGTTTCTGTGAAGTAGGTCCGATTATCGTGGTTTATCCCGATGAAGTGTTTTACTGCCGCCTCAAACCAAAGGATATGACTGAACTGGTAGAAAAACACCTGGTGGGCGGCGAAATTGTTGAGCGCTTGTTATATAAAGGGCCTGATGTAGATGCCCCTGCCCGCTTTTATGATACAATTCCTTTCTATGCCAAACAAAAATTTAATGTTTTAAGAAACAGCGGTATAGTTGATCCCGAAAGTATTGATCAATATATAATGCGGGGTGGTTACCGTGCCTTTACCAGGGCTTTAACCCTTGATCCTGCAGCTGTGTGCGAAGAGGTCAAGCAGGCCGGTTTGCGCGGCCGTGGTGGGGCCGGTTTTTCCACCGGCTTGAAGTGGGAATTTACCAACAAGGCGCCGGGAAATAAAAAATATGTTGTATGCAATGCAGACGAAGGTGACCCGGGCGCTTTTATGGACCGCAGTATCCTGGAAGGTGATCCGCACGCTATACTTGAAGGCATGTTGATCTGCGGACATGCTGTTGGGGCCAGTGAGGGTTATATCTACTGCCGTGCCGAATACCCCCTGGCAATTAAAAGATTGAGAATAGCGATTGAGCAGGCTGAAGAATATGGCCTGCTTGGCGAAAACATACTTGGGTACGGCTATAACTTTAAACTGCATATTAAAGAGGGAGCCGGCGCTTTTGTCTGTGGCGAAGAAACTGCTCTCCTGGCTTCCATAGAAGGAAAAAGAGGAATGCCCCGCCCCCGACCCCCTTTCCCGGCTCAATCGGGCCTTTTTGGTAAACCGACAACAATCAATAACGTGGAAACCCTGGCCAATGTCCCCATCATACTTAAAGAAGGGGGCGCTGTTGAATTTATGAAGGTCGGAACGGAGGGCAGCAAAGGCACCAAGGTTTTTGCCCTGGCCGGCAAGATCCGTAACACGGGTCTGTGTGAAGTGCCAATGGGTATTACTATCCGGGAAATTATCTATGATGTCGGAGGCGGCATCAAGGGAGGGCGGGACTTCAAGGCCGTGCAGGCCGGAGGCCCTTCGGGCGGCTGTATTCCAGCCGAGCAAATCGATCTGCCTATCGATTACGATTCTTTAAATGAGGCAGGCGCTATTATGGGTTCAGGCGGCCTTGTGGTGATGGATGAAAGAACCTGCATGGTTGACCTGGCCCGCTATTTCCTAAGCTTTACCCAGAAAGAATCCTGCGGCAAATGCACGCCCTGTCGCGAGGGAACCAAGCGGATGCTCGAGATATTAAACCGCATTTCTGAAGGACAGGGGACACCCCGCGATCTTGATACCCTCGACAGCCTGGCCGCCAGCATCAAGGACAGCTCACTCTGCGGTCTCGGGCAAACCTGCCCCAACCCGGTTCTAAGTACTATCAGGTATTTTAAAAACGAATACGAAGAGCATATTAATGAGCATTACTGCCGGGCCGGGGTTTGCAAGGAACTCTTTAATTACTGGATTGACCAGGAGAAGTGTACCGGCTGCACCGCCTGTGTACGGGCCTGTCCGGTTGATGCCATCGAAGGTGAAAAGAAGGAGCCGCATGAAATTATTCAGGAACTCTGTACCCGTTGTGGCAGCTGTATAGAAAAATGCCCCCAGGACTGTATCCTGATTACCCGTGTTGGGAGTGAAGCAGATGTCAGCAATTAATATTACTGTTGATGGAATAGAAATTGAAGTGGAATCGGGAACAACAATTCTCCAGGCAGCTCGTCAGCTGGGGATCGATATCCCCACTTTCTGTTATGATGCAGAGCTGCCCCCGAACGGAGCCTGCCGGATCTGCGTGGTTGAAGTAGAAAAAGCCCGAACCCTGGTAGCTTCCTGTGTGGCCCCGGTTGCCCCGGGGATGGTTATTCATACTGAATCTGAAAGGGTTGTCAGTGCCCGTAAAGCTGTTTTAACCTTGATGGTAGCCAATCACCCCCTTGATTGCATCACCTGTCAAAAGACCGGTGAGTGCAAGCTGCAGGATTACTGCTACCGTTACGGTGTTGCCGACAGTGACTTTGGGGGCGAAGTAAAAGAATTGTCCCATGATGCCAGCAATGCTTTTTTTATTCGTGATATGAACAAATGCATCCTCTGCGGTGTTTGTGTCGGCAAGTGCCAGGATGTTGTCGGTGCCGGAGCTATTGATTTCACCAGGCGCGGTTTTGTTGCCAATGTCGGCCCGGCCTACGAGGACAGAATTGAAGATTCCACCTGTGTTTTTTGCGGATTATGTATTGACAGCTGCCCTGTTGGCGCCCTTACCCCTAAGTATCTCCTTGGCAGGGGACGACCCTGGGAGATAGAGAAAACAGAGACAATTTGCCCTTATTGCAGTATTGGCTGTAACATTAACCTGCATGTAAAAGACAACGAAGTTATCGAGGTTACCCCGGTGGACAATAACCCGGTTAACCGCGGACACCTTTGCGTTAAAGGCAAATTTGGCTGGGATTACCTGAAAAGCAGTGATCGCCTCACCAAACCGCTTGTTAAGTCAAACGGCGTTTTTGTCGAAGTAAGCTGGGGCGAGGCTCTTGGATATATTGCTGATCAAATTGAAGAAATAATTGACCGCTATGGAAGCGAAGCCCTGATGGGGCTCTGTTCACCTAAATCCACCAATGAGGAGAGCTACCTGTTCCAAAAGCTGATCCGTTCGCTGGGGACCAACAATATTGACAGCTATACCAGGCATTGCCATGCTTCTGCGGTCGATGGCATGATGGAGGCATTTGGCAGCGCTGCTTTAACCAACAGCATTGAAGAGCTGGCATCAACTGACGCGATATTTGTCATAGCTGCTGATCCTGCTGAAAGCCATCCCATTATCGGTTACCGGATCCGGGAAGCGGTTCGCAAAGGTGCCGATCTGATTGTTGCCGATCCTGAATTGATTGGTTTAACTGATCTTGCCGGCCACTACCTGCCGCTTAAAGCAGGCAGTGAGATAGAGCTGGTTAATGCCATCGCTAATGTTATCCTGGAAGAAAGATTGCAGGATCAGGCATTTATAGACAAAAGAACGGAAGGCTTTGCTGAGTTTGAAAAAGCAGTAGCAGGTTATACCCCTCAGTCTGTCACGGAGAAAACAGGTTTAAGCGAAGAGGAAATAAGAGAAGCTGCCAGGGCTTATGCAGCGGCAGAAAAGGCTGCGATAATCTCAACTGTAGGGATTGATCATGCTGCCGGTAATGAGAAGCTGGTGCTGGCTCTGGCAAACCTGGCTCTGCTTACCGGTAACCTTGGTAAAGAGTCAGCCGGTTTATATCTGCCCTATGGCGAAAACAACCTGCAGGGAGTTTCTGATATGGGCGTACTACCTGCAGTCCTTACCGGTTACCAGCACTTAAAAGATAAAGCAGTACGGGAGAAATTTGGCCGGGCCTGGGGAATTGAAATTGGCGAGAAACCAGGGGTATCGGCGGCAGATATTTTCGAAGGTGATAAAAAGGATCAGGTAAAAGCCATGCTTATTCTGGATGAAAATCCGGTCTCATGCCTGGGCGGCGATGATTCTGATGCTGCAGCTTTATTAAAGAATCTTGACTTTCTGGTTGTTCAGGATATCTTTATGACCGAAACTGCGGCGCTTGCTGATGTTGTCCTGCCTGCTGCAGCTTTTGCTGAACAGCAGGGCACATATACCAATACTGAAAGAAGAGTTCAGCTAAGCTATCCCGCTGTTGAATCACCCGGTGAAGCATATCCGGGTTGGGCGATTATTGCCGAACTGGCTGGTTGGCTTGGCCTGGAGTGGGACTATGATTATCCCGGGGACATATTTACTGAAATGGCGGCGCTTACTCCACAGTATGCCGGTATTTCCTATGATCGGCTTGCTGCAGAAGGAAGTCTGCAGTGGCCCTGTCCATCAGATGATCATCCCGGCACTCCTTATCTTTATGAAGGACGGTTCGGTCGTGGTCTTGGGCTCTTTACTGTAGTGGAATGTGAACCTGTTTCGGGGCAGAGGATAGGATTGAGTGTAAAAGGAGCACTCTCTGATCATGCCTGCCAGTGTCAGAGTGTTAATATGAGCAAACGTTCAGTGATCAGCAATTTTATTAATGCCGATCGGAGGTGATCGGGATTGGCAAAATTAATATTTCCCGATCACTTTACCTGGGGAGCTGCTACCTCATCATACCAGATTGAAGGAGCTCCTGCTGCTGACGGTAAAGGTGAGTCAATCTGGGATCGCTTTACCCATACTCCGGGTAATATCTGGAATGGAGAGAATGGTGACCTGGCCTGCAACCATTATCACCTGTACCCTGATGATGTTCAGTTAATGGCTGACCTTGGTTTGCAATCCTACCGCTTTTCCATTTCCTGGCCGCGAATTTTTCCGGCAGGTGGCGGAAAGCCAAACCAAAAAGGCATGGATTTTTATCGCCGGCTGGTCGATCTACTGTTGCAGCATGGAATTAAGCCAGCGGTAACTCTCTATCACTGGGACTTGCCCCAGGCTTTACAGGATAATGGCGGCTGGGCCAACCGGGATACGGCCCGCTATTTTGAGCATTATGCCGCCTATGTTTTTGAAAACCTCGATCTTCCTGTTGACCTCTGGGTAACCCTAAATGAGCCCTGGGTTTCTGCTTTCCTCGGCCATGCGCTTGGAGTGCATGCCCCCGGAGAAAATGATTTCAGCAAGGCGCTGCGGGTTTCACATCACCTGCTGCTTGCCCACGGACTTGCCGTTCGCTCTTTCCGTGAAAGCGGCAGGAAAAATGAACCGATTGGTATTACTTTAAACCTGGCCCCGGTGCACCCGGCATCAGACAGTGATGCGGACAAGAATCAGGCCCGGCGTGCAGATGGCTTTATGAACCGCTGGTTCCTGGATCCCGTTTTTACAGGAACTTACCCGCGGGATATGGTAGAAATCTTTTCCCGTTCATTTGAAATGCCTGTCATTATAGAAGAAGACGGTGCAATTATTTCTTCCCCTGTTGATTTTCTAGGTGTTAACAATTATACCAGGATCGTTGTCCGGGCCGGCAGTTCTGATGATGATTTTATGGGCAGCCCGGTTAATCCGCCTGATGCCGAATATACCGAAATGGGCTGGGAAATATATCCGCAGGGTATTTATGAGCTGCTAATCCGCCTGCATAATGAATACCAGCCGCCGAAGCTCTATATTACTGAGAATGGAGCCGCTTTTGCTGATGAAGTAAATGAGTTTGGGGAAATTAATGATTCGCAGCGGATTGACTACCTGCAGGCTTATATCAGGGAAGCCTGGAATGCCCTGCAGGAGGGTGTGCCTTTAGAGGGTTATTACGCCTGGTCGCTGCTGGATAATTTTGAATGGAGCTTTGGTTACAGCAGAAGGTTCGGATTAGTCTACGTAGACTTTTCAACCCTGCAGCGTATACCGAAGAATAGTGCTTATTGGTACAGGGACTTGATCAGCCGGAACGGTTTGGAGGTTTAAAGTGAGCCGGGATAAATATATTTTGCACACGATTACCAGGATTCGCAGTGGCGAAGACTACCTGGTTGAAGAGCTGGAAGACCGGGTAACAGTGGAAAAGCCGATTACCATTTATGTGAACGGCAGTGAGCTGGTAACTTTGTTGTGCACTCCGGAGAAAATTGACCGTCTTGCCCTCGGTTTTTTGCGTTCAGAAGGAATCCTGACCGGTGCTGATCAAATTGAGTCGATAAGGGTAAAAGATGAAGAGGGCCTGGTGGAGGTTGAATTAAAAGAAAAGTCCGGACTGGCTGAAAACCTTTACGGCAAAAGGACAGTAACCTCCGGCTGCGGAAAAGGGACGGTTTTTTTTAATGTCCTGGACTCTATGCGCAGCAAGCCTCTGACGGGAGAAATGGAAGTCCCCGCAGATCGGATCCTCCAATTAATGGAAGAACTGCAGCAAAAAGCACAGCTTTTTAAAGATACCGGTGGAGTCCACAGTGCCGCCCTTGCAGACGATGAAAAAATTCTTTATTTTTATGAGGATATCGGGCGTCATAATGCCATTGATAAAATTGTCGGTGAATGTTTGTTGGATGGCATTAACACTGATGATAAAACAATTATCACCAGCGGCCGTTTGAGTTCCGAGATACTTCTGAAAGCAGCAAAACTGCAGATACAGCTTATAATATCAAGAGCTGCGCCCACTTCGCTTTGTATAGAACTGGCTGAAAGCCTGAACATAACCCTGGTCGGTTTTGTCCGGGGCAGAAGACTCAATATTTACAGTCATAGGTGGCGTGTTAAGGGCTGGCAGGGTAAAAGTTAACATCTAAGAAGGTTAGTTCTTTCCTGGAGAAGCTATCTTTTGTCTGAGAGCTTCCTTATCTTTTTTCAGATCCTTATCTACATAAAGTTTCCTGGCATATACATTAACTTCATCGAGGTAAAAGCCGGTTTGGTACTCTATTTGCTCCTTAAGAATGTGCTGAACTTCCCGCAGCAGGGCATCTATCCTCATGCCCCTGATTGAAGAAAGGTCAATAGCCACATCTATGTCTAAGAACACTTTGGTTTTTCCGTTTTTCAGATTAGTTTGCAATACTTTATGAATGCCTGGAACCTCACGGACAAGGTGATTAGCCAGGTCGGTTATAACATTTTCGGCTATGTAAAAACTGCCGAGTGTGCTGAATACGGGTCGAACCACGGAACGCTCAACTGGGACACCTTCAGGTTGTGTTGTCTGAAAACTAAAAAATGAGCGCAGCGGATCCATAATATAACCGGGAAATTCTTTTTTTATGGCAAAAGTGGGCAGCGGTATGACATGACGGTTTTCCTTGGCCCGGATGGTCAGGGCGGTTTTAATCGCTTCCGGGTTGGATACTTCCTCAATGGTGTAAAAGTGAGTGGGAGCCGGCAGATCAAGATTGTCGGCTATTACTTCAGTCATCCGCCTGGATGTGCCGATAATTAAAACTTTTTCCGGTTTGATTTCACTAATTTTTTCCTTGACCTGTTCAGCATGTTCCGGGTCTTTAAAAAGAGCTCTTTTTATTGCACCAAAGCGGGTATTTTCCCTTTTGGCAGAACGGCCGGCCAGGTTAAGGTTGCCCTTGATTAATAGACCGTCGTCTATGATATAGTCTATGCCATACTGTCTGGCAGTTATCGGAGCCTGGTGACTTTTTCCTGTTCCACTATGTCCGACCAGGGCGTATGTTTCCATATTACCACTTCCTACTATTAAAACTGGTTCAGTCAGACTTGCGTCTGTCGCCTAAACTGTTTATTATTATAACATAGATTATCAAATCAGAAATTTGCAGGAGATAAACAAATGATCATAATAACCAACCCCCCGCAAAAGTTTTCCGGTGAACTGGTGGTTTCCGGTGACAAGTCAATCACCCACCGGGCAATGATGCTCGGGGCATTGGCTCAAGGGTTAACCGAAATTACAGGGCACCTGGATGCTGAAGACTGTCTTTCTACCTTACGCTGCCTGCAGCAGCTGGGTACGAAAATCAATACCAGGGGCAGTAAGCTTTTAATTGAAGGTAGGAATATGGTTTTTAATGAACCGGCTGAAATTTTAAATGCCGGTAATTCAGGAACCACAGCCCGCCTGTTAATGGGTATTTTATCCGGCCAGTCTTTTAAAACAACCCTGACCGGTGACCAATCGCTGCAGAGACGACCGATGAAAAGGGTAGCTGAACCACTTCGTTCCATGGGAGCCGTGGTTGATGGAGATGAAGATGGAGATACTCTGCCTTTAACTGTGCAGGGTGGAACTCTGAAAGCGATACATTACAACTCACCCAGGGCGAGCGCCCAGGTTAAGTCAGCTGTTCTGCTGGCGGGACTTTATGCTGATGGCATTACAACTGTTGAAGAACCTTATCCGAGCCGAAATCACAGCGAACTGATGCTTAAGCAATTCGGTGCTCACGTCAAGAGCAGCGGCAGTAAAGCCAGCGTTGAGGGACAATCGCAGTTAAAAGGTTGTCAGCTAAAAGTGCCGGGAGATATTTCTGCAGCGGCATTCTTCATGGTGGCTGCAGCAATAGTTTCGGAAAGTGATCTGTTTTTGAAGGATGTTGGGATTAATCCTACGCGCAGCGGTGTTATTGATGTGCTTAAGTCGATGGGAGCGGAGATCGAAATTTCCAATGAGCGGAGCTGGGGTTTTGAACCGGTTGCCGACATTCACGTTAAAGGTGGCAGCAAGCTTAACAGTACCAGTATTGGTGGCAGCCTGGTTCCCCGTTTGATCGACGAAATACCGGTTCTAGCCGTAGCTGCAGCTTTTGCTGAAGGGGAAACCGTTATCAGTGATGCGGCTGAGCTGAAGGTTAAGGAGTCGGATCGCATTACGGAACTGAGTTCACAGTTGCGCAAGCTAGGAGTTAACATAACTGAAAAAGATGACGGTATGATCATCAAGGGCGGCTCTACGCTCAGCGGCACAGAGGTTGATAGCTGTGGAGATCATCGCATCGCCATGGCCCTGGCAGTTGCCGGCCTAGCTGCTCAAGGGGAGACTACCGTGCATAATGCAGATGTAATCGGTATATCTTTTCCGGGATTTATGCCGTCCCTTCGCTCACTGATTGTTAAAAAGCCCTTCAATTGACGCTTAACGCATATTTGTGCTAATATATGGTCGTTCTTTCCGATTACCCTCGCTCGCAGGGTCACTGTGCGGCAGATTAGGAGATAACCAATGCCCTTATCTATCTGTTCCTTTGAACAATATCAAAAAGAACACCCTGCCGCTTCTCTTGATGCCTGTTCAGCTGAACGCTCTGAAGTGCTGAAGATAATTGAAAATGTCAGGCAGAACGGTGATGCTGCACTTTTTAATTATACGGAAAAATTTGATCAGGCCAACCTGAAGCAGCTCAGGGTCAGTGAGGAAGAGCTGTCTCATGCAGTTGAAAGTGTAGAACCTTATCTGCTTGAGGCTCTCAGGCAGGCAATGAGTAACATAGAACGATTTCACCGCCACCAGCTGGAAAATAACTGGTGGGAAAATGGGCCGGGTTGGCTGGCCGGCCAGCGCACCATGGCCCTGCAAAGGGCAGGAGCATATATTCCAGGCGGAACGGCTGCCTATCCCTCGTCAGTCCTGATGACAGTAATTCCGGCTCGTGTGGCCGGGGTTTCGGAAATTTATCTTTGCACCCCTCCGGATAGCAGTGGCGCAGTTAACAGCTTAACCCTTGCGGCTGCCTGTGAAGCCGGTGCAACAGCGGTATATAAAGTAGGGGGAGCACAGGCCGTGGCGGCAATGGCTTATGGAACAGAGTCAATACCGGCGGTGCAAAAAATTGTCGGGCCCGGTAATATCTATGTAACGCTTGCTAAAAAGGAAGTTTACGGGCAGGTTGGTATTGATATGCTGGCCGGTCCCAGTGAAATTGTCATAGTGGCAGCAGAAACTGCTAAACCGGCTTACATTGCTGCCGACCTTTTATCGCAGGCCGAGCATGACCCGCTTTCCCGGTCAATTTTGATAACACCTTCGGAAACGTTAGCCCGGAATGTTATTGAAAACCTGGAAGAACAGCTCGAAACGCTGCCGCGAAGAGAGGTTGCCATCCAATCCCTGAAAAAACAGGGGGCAGTAATTATAATTCCTGATCTGGATCATGCCTGGCCGATCGTAAACCAGCTTTCCCCGGAACACCTTGAGCTGCATCTTGATGATGCCTGGCGATACCTGGATTATATAAAAAGTGCCGGAGCAATATTTATCGGGCAGTATACCCCTGAATCTGTCGGGGACTACTGGGCAGGATCAAACCATGTTCTACCCACCGGTGCGGCAGCCCGCTATGCTTCTCCACTGGGTGTAAACGACTTTTTGAAAAGGTCCCATGTTATCAGTTATTCAGCATCTGCCCTGCAGCAGTCTGCAGATCAGATCGCTGCACTGGCCAGGGCCGAAGGGCTTGAAGCTCATGCCAGGGCTGTATTGTTAAGGAGGCGGGATGATGAGCAGAAAAGCAAAAGTTAATCGCATTACTGCGGAAACTGATGTTACACTTGAAATAAACCTGGACGGCAGTGGTGAAGCTGTGATTGAAACGGGTCTGCCCTTTTTTGATCATATGCTTAACCTCCTATGCCGGCACGGTTTTTTTGATCTGAACCTGAAGGCAAAGGGCGACCTGGAAATAGACGGGCATCACCTGGTTGAAGATGTCGGTATTTGTCTTGGCCGTGCCTGGCAGCAAGCTTTAGGAGACAAAAAGGGTATTAAAAGATATGGCTATAGTATAGTCCCGATGGACGAAGCCCTGGTGACGGCAGTAACTGACCTTTCCGGCCGGCCATACCTGCACTATGACTTTTCTTTACCTGCAGGCCTGGTTGGGACGATGGATACAGAACTTTTCAGGGAGTTCTGGCAGGCCTTCGTTAATGAAGGCCGGTTTAATCTTCACTTGATGATGAACCACGGCATGAACAAACATCACATTATTGAAGCATCTTTCAAGGCAGCCGGCAGATCCCTGAATGAAGCTTCATCTGAAATCGAAGGCTTTGATGAAGTACTTTCAACCAAAGGCAATCTGGAGTGAGGTGAAAGAGTTGCTGGTTATACCTGCAATCGATTTACACCGGGGCCGCTGTGTCCGCCTTTATCAGGGGGATCCGGAAAGGGAGACAGTTTACGGAAACAACCCTGTTGATATTGCCCTGCAATGGGAACAGCTCGGTGCTAAAATGCTTCACCTGGTTGATCTTGATGGAGCCTTTACCGGTTATTCAAAAAATGCCCAGGTGATATGCAGCATTGGCGAACAGGTCCATATACCGCTGCAGTTGGGCGGGGGTATAAGGTCCAAGGAAGCAGTTGAAAAGGCCATGTCTGCGGGGGTTTCAAGGATAATTTTAGGAACTATTGCCATTGAAAATCCCGAGCTTGCCCGCCAGCTGGTTGAAGACTTTAATGATAGGATCCTGGTCGGCATAGATGCCCGTGATGGGATTGCCGCGGTCAAAGGCTGGACTGAAGCTTCCGCGATGAAGGCAGTTGACCTGGCTGCTCGTATCGAAGAGTGGGGAGTAAAAGAAATAATTTATACCGATATCCAGAAAGACGGAACCATGCAGGGGCCTGATTTAAAAGGACTTGAAGTGCTGCTGGCAAAAACTTCACTGCAGGTGATTGTATCAGGAGGAATTTCCTCGATAGATGATCTGAAATCTATAAAGCCATACGCAGAAAGGGTTACAGGGGTTATTATCGGCAAGGCCCTTTATTCAAACCAGTTAACCCTGCCTGATGCCATGGCAGTTTTTAAATAAAGAGCAGGAGGAAAAAGATGGGAGACACAAAGAATGGTGAGGCGCTTCAACCTCTTGAAACAAATCAGCTTAAGTATGACCAAAACAGCCTGCTTCCGGCAGTAATACAGGATATCCGTACTGATGCTGTGCTAATGGTCGGCTATATGAATGAAGAGGCCGTTAAAAGGACCCTTAAAGAAGGTAAAGTTTGTTTTTGGAGCCGCAGTCGACAGGAATACTGGGTAAAAGGCGAAACATCGGGCAACTTTTTTGAGGTTAAGGCTATTTATGCTGATTGTGATGCCGATACATTGCTGGTAAAGGTAATACCTCTTGGTCCGGGGTTGGCCTGTCACACCGGACGTTATTCATGTTTCTATAATTCTCTATCCGGTTTCAGTAACCAGGAGCAGTTAGATGATTGATTATCACCTTCACACTCCCCGCTGCTGTCATGCGCAGGGAACTCCTCAGGAGTATCTGGCCGAAGCAGAGCGTAAAGGATTGGCGGAAATAGGTTTTTCTGATCATTTCCCCCTGGGTTTGCTTGGCTATACACCCCGCAACCAGGTAACTATGGAACCGGAAGAATTAGATCTTTACATCCGGGATATTAATGACGTGAAAAAAAGCTCTGCTGATGTGAAAATTAAACTGGGAATCGAAATCGATTATATCCCGGGAACCGAAGATAAAGTAAGGGCATTGCTGGATAAATATAACTTTGATTATGTTATCGGGTCTATTCATTTCCTGGAAGACTGGGATTTTACACACCCGGTTTATGCTGATACTTATAAAGAACGAAATATTGACGATATTTACCGGAAATATTTTGATCTGCTGGGCAAACTTTGCCGAAGCAATCTCTTTGACCTGGTAGGACATATTGATGTTGTTAAAAAGTTCGGCTACCGCCCTGAACATGGCCTTGAAAAGCACTGGCAGGAAACTGTGCAAATCCTTAAAGAAACCGGCACCTGCTTTGAACTAAATACAGCCGGGAGGGATGCCCCGGTAGGTGATTTCTACCCGGACCGGCGCCTGCTTGAACTTGCCTGTGCCGCCGGAGTACCTGTAACCCTGGGATCTGATGCGCACAGTCCAGACCAGGTAGGCCGCTTTTTCCCCGAAGCAACCAGTTTGTTAAGATCGGTCGGCTACAGGGAACTGGCTGTTTTTGAAAACAGGGCGCAGTCAGCTGTAGCTTTATAACTTATGTCTCTACTTGCAATTGCGCAGCCTGCTTAAGTAAACTGAAGCTGAGCCCAGTGCAGTTACATCAATTTTTGAAAGGCAACAGGTGGAAAGATGAACGGGAGAAAATTATTTTGTGATACTATAGATACCTCTAAAGGCGAATTTATAATTATATTTAATGAAACCGGCATCTATGAAATACTTTTCCCCGGCCAAGCGTTGGCGGAAAAAGTTGACGAGGCAAAACTACCCTGGCCGAATCTGACAGATGACTTTAAGCGCTATTTTGACGGTGAAGAAATCGATTGGTCGGAATATCCACTGGATAACACTGGATATGGCCGCTTTGCAGCCGCTTTGCTAAAAGAAGTCAGTAAGATCCCCTGGGGCCAGACCTGTTCTTACCGGGAAGCGGCCGAACGGGCTGGATCTCCCATGGCCTGGCGGGCAGCCGGACAGGCCCTTGCAGCAAACCGTCACCCAATCATAGTCCCATGTCACCGGGTTATCGGAAGTAATCGCAAACTGGGTGGTTTCAGCGGCCCGGCTGGCTGGAAAGAAATGCTGCTTAAGTTGGAAGGGGGGTTTTAAGGTGCGCTATCTTTCAGGCGGTGAATCGCATGGACCCTGCCTTACGGCAATTATAGAAGGCTTGCCGGCAGGGCTATTTATAAAGTTGTCAGATATTAATAAGCATCTTGAACGGCGTCAGAAGGGATACGGCCGTGGCGGCAGGATGGCGATTGAAAAGGACAGGGTTAATATATTGTCAGGCCTGCGTTTTAATAAGACCATTGGCAGCCCGCTTACCATGCAAATTACAAATCGTGACTGGGAAAACTGGAAGGAACTGATGGCAACCGAGGGCGCTGCCCCGGAAGATTTAGTCAGGCTAACCCGACCACGCCCTGGTCACGCTGACCTGGCTGGTGGCTTGAAGTACAATCATGATGACCTGCGCCTGGTTTTAGAACGCTCCAGCGCCCGTGAAACTGCTATCAGGGTAGCGGTTGGCAGTGTGGGGCGCATTTTACTGGAAAGATTTAATGTCAGGGTATACAGCCATGTCCTTAGTATCGGTGCAATTAAAACAGGAACTGACAGTTTTAACATTCCCGATTTTGCAGATAAAATTGAAGCATCACCCCTGCGATGTGCCGATGACGATGCAGAAAAAATGATGATCAGTGCGATTGAAGAGGCCCGGGAAAATGGAGATACTTTAGGTGGCGTGATTGAACTTTTTATTACCGGTTTGCCTCCGGGGCTGGGCAGTCATGTTCAGTGGGATCGCCGCCTGGATGGCCGCCTGGCCGGAGCATTAATGAGTATCCAGGGATTTAAAGGAGTCGAAATTGGTCTTGGTTTCCAGAGTGCGGCCGAGCCGGGCTCGAAGGTCCATGATCCTTTGCAGGTGGAATCTGAAAGTAGTAGTATTACCCGTGGGTCTAACCGGGCAGGTGGTCTTGAGGGCGGTATCAGTAACGGTCAGCCCCTGGTTATAAGGGCAGCCATGAAACCGATCCCGAC
>SLBE01000120.1 GCA_007126465.1 Syntrophomonadaceae bacterium
AATTCTCGCTCCAATCCTAATGCCATGGAAACGATCAGAAGCAACAGCATTTTCACCAATGTCCTTCTCACTGAAAATGGCGATATATGGTGGGAAAACGGGGATGGAGATCCCCCTGGTGAGGGCATTGCCTGGGACGGCGCATCATGGAAACCTGGCATGAAAGATGAAAATGGTAACCCTATTCCGGGTGCGCATCCTAATTCGCGCTTTACAGCTCCTATGTCCCAGTGTCCCATAGTTTCTACAGAATGGGAAAACCCTGAAGGTGTGCCTTTGTCCGCCATCGTTTTCGGAGGACGCTGTTCAGACCGCTTGCCCCTCGTCTACGAAACATTTAATTGGAATCATGGAGTGTACACCGGGGCAACCATGTCTTCAGAGCTGACTGCTGCTCAATTTGGAAAGGTTGGCAAGATCAGGCATGACCCAATGGCCATGTTGCCTTTTTGTGGTTATAATATGGCTGATTATTTTCAACACTGGCTCAATATAGGGAGAGAAATTGAAAATCCACCGAAGATATTTCATGTAAACTGGTTTCGTAAAGATTCTGATGGCAGTTTTCTATGGCCCGGTTTTAGCGAAAATTTAAGAGTTTTAGAATGGATTATACGCCGGGCAGACAACGAAACGGGTGCAGTTGAAACACCACTCGGTTTTATCCCATCAGAGGGAGATATTGATCTGGAAGGATTGAACATTTCAGATAAGTCCATGGAGAAGCTTTTTGCGATATACACCAGGCAGTGGTTAGATGAAGTTTCGGAATGCCGGCACTTCTTTGAGCAATTCGGATCCCGCTTTCCACAGGAATTATTGGATGAATGTTCGGCCCTGGTAGAAAGGTTGGGTCGAGCGTAAAAACTGATTATAACGCATAAAACTAATGACTAACTATTTCTATAAAGTTGATATAATTAGTGCAGGAAATCTTTCATGCTTCCCGAATTATTTAACTAAATAAAGATTTCTTAATCTAACTGTTTGCACATAAAACCAGAGGAGGTTGAAATTTATGTATGTACGTGATTATATGTCTGCTGACCCGGTAATTATTGGGCCGAATGACTCTGTCGGAGATGCCCTTGAGCTTTTAAAAGACCATTCAATCAGAAGGCTGCCTGTTGTTTCCAAGGGAAAACTTATCGGGCTTGTTACAAATACTGATTTAATCAAGGCGTCGCCATCTCCGGCTACCAGCCTGTCAATCCATGAAATTAATTATCTTTACCCTAAAATTAAGATTAAGGATATCATGACCAAGGATGTTATCACTATAGATCCTGACGAAGCGATTGAAGAAGCGGCAGTTTTAATGCGTGAGAAAAAGCTTGGTACCCTAATAGTAGTTGATAAGAATAACCTGGTAGGTATCATCACTGAAAGTGACCTTTTTAAAGCTTTTATTGATGTTTTTAATTTTGATCGGCCTGGAATAAAGATAGTAGTTTCTTTTGAAGATAAAATTGGTGAGCTGGGCAAATTAACTTCTTTAATCAGTTCCATGGATATTTTGATTATCAGCCTGATCATAACCTATTCCAAGGATGGCAAAGCAGTAATTATGATGCGTTTAAAAACCGAGCAGAGAGAACCAGTAGTTAAAGAGCTTGAGAAAAGTGGCTATGAAGTTATAGGCTAAAATTAAAAAATTGCCAATAAAGAGATAAACTTCGATTTAAATTGAAAAAAGGTCAGGTAGTAGCACTTTACCTGGCCTTTTTTTTGATGATTTTGGTTGATAGCTTATTTCTTTTTCAATTGATGAATTCTTGCACCGGCAACTTCGCTTTCCGTGCCAACCTTACCAATGTTATCCATAAACCTTTTCCATCCTGGAATATGTTCACAGGTATTAATTTCCTTTTCCTTATTATCAACACACTCTTCTGAGCAGAAGTAATAAACTTTGCAGTCAGGAGCATGGTACTTCTCATCCGGTGGTTTACAGACTTGATCCCCTCCACACAGGACTTTTTTTGCGCCTTTTTCTTGGAGGTAGAATTTTTCACCACAGTGACTGCAACTATGAAGCTGTTCTACGGATTCATTCATTTTTATGCCTCCTCTCAAAAGAACTATAATGCAACTAACTCAATAGTAATTATATCATTAGCTTTGTTCGCTGTCAAACTATAGATGTTATTAATCTCATTTGTTCTATTTGCCGGGTTCAAAATTAAGAGGCGATTTATTTTTGTACAACAAACGTTAGCTTAACATCGTTACCATCTGAAGTTGAGAAGCTAAAGCTTTTGTAAATTCCCATCAGCTTGAATCCGGCAGCAGCGATTAGTTTTTGAACCTGTTCAGGATCGTGGTCTTTCTCACAATGACTTTCCTGGTACTTTTTGTATAATCCATTATCAAGTTTTTGAAAAACAGTCAGTTTAATTGACCAGATTTCTACTTCGGCCTTGTAACTGCTATCCCAGATCAGGGTAAAACCTTCTTCATCTGCCCAGGCAGTACTGCTATTATGAGTGGGGCGCAGTGATGGACGAGTAAGATCAAAAATGAAAAGTGCTCCCGGGTTAAGTATGTTATTAACATTTAAAAAGGTTTGTGCCAGATCTTTTTCATCGACAATATAGTTCAAACCATCCTGGAAAAGCAGGGCCAGATCATACTTTTCCGGCAGATTTAATTGACGGAGATCCTGCTGGTAAAATTCTATTTTTAGGGTTTGTTCAGATGCTACCCGCGATGCTCTTTTAAGCATTTGTGAAGAGATATCAACCCCTGTAACCTTGTAGTCTCTTTTGCTGAATGGAAAAGTGGAAGCACCGGTGCCGCAGGCCAGGTCTACTATAGATTTCGGCTGCTTGCCAAAATGGTTTAAGAGATCTTCTACGTAATCGGCCCAGGCTTCGTAATCAACGCCGCTCATGATCTGATCATAAATAGAGGCAAAGTTAAGATAAGGCTCATTATCCATGTTAAAATTATATCATACCAAAATCTGTGTTTCAGGGTTGCCGTAAAATAATAGTTGTTTTATAGTAAAAGAGTTAAACAGAGTTTTATTGAAAGGTTTTATCAAAAAACACCGGCCAAATTTGAAGGATGATTGGATCCAGATTTCTCGTTGGCAAATCATTGGAGGGATAGAGATGACAAAGAACAAAAACCACGAAGATGGTGCCTGTCTGACCGAAGAAGAGATTATGTCTTTTTACCGGAAAAAAATGCCCCAGGTAGTTGAAAAAATTATTGCAAGTTGTTCCGAGTCGAGGTGCAATAGTCATGTTGATTATGAGCCGATTCCTTCGAAGGATTCGGTAGTTAAAATAATAGACAAGTTTTTCGAGGTTATTTATCCCGGTTTCTTTAACCCGGAAAAGCTGGATCCGGTAAACCTGAAATATCATGTCGGGCAAAGTGTAACCCAGCTTTATGCAATGCTTTCAGAGCAGGTTATCAGCAGCATTCGTCATGACTGCCTGCGTTATAACCTGACCTGCCGGGAATGCATTGAAGCCGGTTATGATATTTCCCTGAAAATTTTAGAGGAAATTCCAGCCCTTCGCGATGTTCTTGAATCAGATGTAAAAGCTTCATTTGATGGAGATCCAGCTGCCCGCAGCTATGATGAAGTTATATTCAGTTACCCTGGTATTTATGCCATTACTATTTACAGGGTGGCTCATTTACTTTATCAACACAAAGTGCCGCTGCTGCCCAGGATCATGACAGAGTACGCCCATGGACAGACAGGGATTGATATTCACCCAGGAGCTAAAATCGGGGAACGTTTTGTGATTGACCATGGAACCGGGGTGGTTATTGGAGAGACTACAACTATAGGTAAAGATGTGCGTATTTACCAGGGTGTTACTTTAGGAGCTTTGTCCTTGCCTAAAGGTGCCGGCGATAAATACCGGGGGCAAAAACGTCACCCTGACATAGAAGATGAAGTGATCATCTATTCCGGTGCGACTATACTTGGCGAAAAGGCCAGGATTGGTGCCAGGTCAGTAATTGGCGGTAATGTCTGGTTAACAGAACCGGTTCCGCCTGATACAAGGGTTTTAATGGAAAAACCCCGTTTGATATATAAGAAGGGAACAGATAGTCCTGAGTAAATTTGCCGGTTAAATAAGCAAATCAATTAAATGGGCTATTAAACCGGCAAGGATGCAAAGCGGTAATCCCAGCCCCATCCGAAGCAGGCTGAATTTGTACCCTAAAAAACCGCTTTCAAAGGGCAGCTTGGTCAGGTTTAAAAATGACCACCCTGCCATCAGGGCGATGGTAGTACCTAAACCTGCACCAGCGTGAAAAATTATGGCGATGATAGGGT
>SLBE01000108.1 GCA_007126465.1 Syntrophomonadaceae bacterium
TCGGTGGGGGGATCCCCCTGATTCGCCCATTAAAACAAAGCCTGGTATCTGACCGGATCCATCGCCTTATCGGTATTGTTAACGGGACTACCAATTATATCTTCACCCGGATGTTCCAGGACCAAATGAGCTTAGATGAAGCTTTAGCTGAAGCACAAAAACTTGGGTTTGCCGAATCCGATCCTTCCAGTGACCTTGAAGGACGTGATGCAGCTTATAAACTGATCATTTTAAGCGGCCTGGCTTTCGGTAATAGCATCGACCCCGATCAGGTTTATGTTGAAGGTATAAAAGGGGTTACATATCAGGATATTGCTTATGCAAAAGAAATCGGTTATACTGTGAAACTTCTTGCTATTGGCGAAAAGCTGCCCGAAGGGCTTGCTTTGAGAGTACACCCAACCCTTGTTCCCGATAATCATCCCCTGGCATCGGTTTTAAATGAATTCAATGCTATTTATATTGAAGGAGACGCTGTTGGGGAAGTAATGTTTTATGGTCCGGGTGCCGGCGCCAGGCCAACAGCAACAGCAGTTCTGGCCGATGTTGCCGAAGCTGCCCGTAGTATAGGTTTCCAGTGCGTTGACAGGATCATTGAAAAAACATACAGCAAAACTTCGTTTGTGCCAATCGATGATTTAATGACCAGTTTTTACCTTCGCTTTCTTGCCGATGACAGGCCCGGAGTTTTTGCTTCCCTGGCCGAAGCTTTTGGTGACGAAGAGGTCAGCCTGGATATGGTTATTCAGAAACGTCGTTATGGCAATACTGCGGAAATTGTCCTGGTAACCCATGATGTTAAAGAAAAAGCTTTTCAACAAGCCCTGGCCAGGGTGCTCGAAATACCGGAAATTAAACCAAACCCCAGTGTAATTCGATTGCTGGGCTGAATCTAAACCGTTGTATTTCCATGCCTGCACTTTATACTTGCTTTAGTTTCTTTCAGCAGGTTGTGCAGGTACAAATCGCTTAAGAATTGACAGGGTGAAATGATGAAGTCAACACTATCAGTCCGTCCGGCCTGGGCCGAAATAAACCTTGATCACATTGCCCATAATATCGGGTTGTTCAGGAAGCAGATCGGCCCTGTCACGGGGGTTATGGCCGTCGTTAAAGCGGATGGTTACGGGCATGGTGCAAGAAAGGTTGCCGAAACAGCGCTCCAGGCGGGAGCCTCGAGCCTGGCTGTTGCGTTTGTAGACGAAGCAGTTGATTTACGGCAGGCAGGGATTAAAGCCCCGATCAACATTCTTGGTTATACCGATCCCTCTCTTTTCGCAAAGGTAATTCAATATAATTTAAGCCCGACAATATTTGGGCTGGATACCGCAGAGCAGTTCTCTGTCCAGGCCCGGCAGCACAATGTTGTGCTGCCGGTTCACATTAAAGTTGATACCGGAATGGGGCGGGTAGGCTTGCTGCCGGAAGAAGCACTTGAAGTAATCACCAGGATTGCACTGCTGGATGGTTTGAAAATTGAAGGGCTTTTTACGCATCTGGCTGCTGCCGAGGAAAGTGACAAATCATATACTGCTGAGCAGCTTTTGCTTTTCAACAGGATCCTTGATGGCTGCCTGGAAAGGGGCATCCCATTTCCCCTGATTCATGCGGCTAACAGTGCTGCTGCCCTGAATCATCCTACGTCACGTTTTAATATTATAAGGCTGGGCCTTTCTATGTATGGGTATTATCCGGCTCCTGAAATGCAGGAAATTGAACCGAAGCTTAAACCTGCGCTTTCTTTTAAAAGCAGGGTCATTTTGGTAAAAAAAGTTCCTGCGGGGAGAGCTATCAGCTATGGTTGTACTTATCACACCAGCCGGGAAAGCCTGATTGCGACCATTCCGGTCGGATATGCCGATGGTTACAGCAGGCTGTTATCAAATAAAGGACAGGTTTTAATCCGGGGCTGCCGTGTTCCTGTAGTCGGAACTATCTGCATGGATCAGATGATGGTTGATGTAACAGATGTGCCGGGAGTGTGTCTTGGTGATGAAGTGGTCCTGTATGGCAGACAGGGTGGTGAAGAAATAAAGGTGGAAGAAGCTGCCGAACTGATTGGCACCATCAACTATGAGCTGCTTTGTGCTGTTAGCAAGAGAGTGCCACGCTATTATTTCAAAGACAACAAGTTATCCTCAATTTCCGATATCTTTGACCAGGAGTCCGTCTGTTCCGATTGAAGATAAATCAAAAGTCTCGTTAAACCAGAGGGAATTACCCATCAAGGCTGCTATTTGAGATGGAAGAGTTGAAGGAGCCATGATTGAGCGGGCATGCAGTAATGCTGCACCAGGCAAAGTCTTGATAAATGCACGATAAAAATGTTTTCTGAATAGAGGGTTATATATTTCTGCCGCCGCAACCTGGCTATCGATCTTAGCCATGGATTTCAGAATTGCAGATATTGCCAGGTGAGCGCTTTTAAAAGAGTTATATAAGCCTTCTCCGGAAAATGGTTCTACCAGCCCCGCTGCATCTCCGATAACAATAGAATTATATTTAGCATTTTTCTTCAAGGGTCCCAGGAACGGCAGGGGCCAGGTATTTGGTTTTTCATCTTCCGGATTTGCCTCGAAATCTGAAGCAAACAGTTTTGGATAAGCTTTTTTTAAGTGTTTCTTTCCAGTTATTCCTCCAACACCGTGATTAGTCCACTTCGGACCGCTAAAAGACCAGCCCATCCCACCCAGGAAGGGAAGGGGATAGAACTTGAGGGTTCCGGTTTCAGCAACAGGTGATTCCATGTTAATTACTTTCGATAAGCCCCATCCGTAAAAGCTGTGTTTGCCGGGCAACCCGACTTTGCCTGCATTATTGCTATTTACACCGTCGGCAACAATTAAATAGTTCGCAAAGATATTAACATCTTTATTCTTTGTTGATTTAAGTAGGTATAGATCTTTATTATTACCATCAGGCTTGACTGTTTGCACCGATTCTACAGTTTCGTTTTCTTTTAATTTAACGCCGGTTCTAACAGCATATTCAGCTAGCAGTTGATCCAGCTTATCTCTTTTTAGCACAAGGCCCAGTCGGCTCTTGCTGTTATAAGTATTAGGGGTTCTATTTTTTATAACGCTGATTTGGTATACAGGCTCATATTGCAGGGAGAGCAGTTCAAGATCTTGCGGGAGTAAAGAAATTGCCCGGCCTGAAAGAAAACCGCCGCATATTTTGGTACGGGGGTGTTTCTTTTGTTCAAACATGATAACAGATAGACCTGCCCTGGCAGCAAGGGCAGCAGCAAGTGAGCCGGCAGGCCCGGCCCCGATTACTGCAAGGTCATAAACCTTATCTGTAGATTCTTTCCTGGCAAAATGCATGTACATTAAGTTGTAACTCTCCAAAGTTCATGGCTACACATGAGATATAGCTGCACGGACTAAACAGCTACATTATAACACAACAACAATGGCTTAACTGTTGTCATTGGCCAGCCTGTTTAAAAAACCGAAGCGAGTATAAATTGTTTTATTTCCTTGACTGAATAGGTCAGATGCATTAAAATATTTTTGTGATATCAATGCAATATATAAGAGATAAAAATATCAGTCAGCGGTGTAAAACAGGGATAACCAGAAAATTCCTGCCATATCAGCTAGGTCCAAAATAATTAGCAAAAACCGGCTCCTCTGAGCCGGTTTATTATTTTTTCGTTTTTTACAGAGGAGGAATTGGGATTAATGTCCATTGATTTTAGTAAAGAAGTAGACTATGTTGCCCGCCTGGCCCGCCTTAAGCTTAAACCCGAAGAAAAAGAAATTATGGCCGGGCAGCTGAGTGATATCCTTGATACTGCTCGTAAAGTCCAGGAAATTGATACAACCGGGGTTGAGCCAACTTCACATGTAATAGATTTGCCGACAGTGCTGCGTGATGATGAAACCGGATCATCTTTAACCTTAAGCCGGGTTTTGCAAAATGCTCCGAGACGTCAGCAGGATTATTTTAAAGTTCCAAGTATTACAGCTAAAGATAACGGAATTAATGCGGGAGAAGAGGCATAAAATGAAATTATTTCAAAAAAATGCTGCAGAATTAAGTAATATGCTTCAGAAAAATGAAGTAAGTGCTGTTGACGTGGTACAAAGCTTTCTTGATCGGATAGAGCTGCTTGAGCCTCATTTAAAAGCATTTATAACTCATACTCCTGCGATGGCTCTTCAGACTGCAAGTGAGGTCGACAGCCGTCGCAATAATGGAGAAAAACTTCATCCCCTGGCTGGAGTGCCGGTAGCCATAAAAGACAATATCAGCACCCAGGGTTTAAGGACCACCTGTGCCTCACATATTCTTGAAAGTTACATTCCACCTTATGACGCATCTGTAATTACTGCCTTAAAAAGGGCAGGTTTGCCAGTACTTGGTAAGACTAATATGGATGAATTTGCGATGGGTTCGTCAACAGAAAACTCGGCCTTTTATCCGACCCGTAATCCCTGGAATCTTGATAAAGTTCCCGGTGGCTCCAGTGGAGGGTCGGCTGTGGCAGTTTCAGCGGGGATGGCTCCGTTGGCCCTGGGCTCGGATACCGGTGGCTCTATCCGTCAACCTGCGTCCCTTTGCGGACTGACCGGTTTGCGCCCCACCTACGGTCGTGTATCGCGCTATGGTTTAATCGCTTTTGCCTCATCCCTTGATCAAATCGGGCCTTTGACAACTACGGCCAGGGATAACGCTTTATTGTTGAATCTTATTTCCGGCTATGATCCTTTAGACTCTACTGCTTTGCCCGGAGAAGTTCCTGACTTTACCGAAGACCTTGGCCGGGGCATCAAAAATTTAAAAGTCGGGGTAATCCGTCAAAACGTTTCTGAGGGGTTTGATCCTGAAGTAACGGCAGCCGTTTTAAAAGCGGTCAGCTTATTAAGAGATCATGGCGCTGAAGTGGATGAAGTATCCCTGCCTCTGACCGATCACGGGCTTAGCGCATATTATTTAATTGCTCCCTCCGAAGCCAGCTCCAACCTTGGCCGCTATGACGGTGTTCGTTACGGTTACAATGCCGGGGGAGACAGCATAGATGAAATGTTTAGTACTACGCGAGGCAGAGGTTTCGGCCCTGAAGTAAAGAGGAGAATTATGATTGGTACTTATGCCCTTAGCGCCGGGTATTATGATGCCTATTACCTGCAGGCTATGAAGGTCAGAACAATGATTCGCCGTGACTATGACGCAGCTTTCAAGCGATTTGATATTCTAATCGGGGCAACCACACCAACCCCTGCCTTTAATATCGGGGAAAAAACTGACGATCCGCTACAAATGTATCTTTCTGATATATGTAACATTACTGATTCCCTGGCCGGAGTGCCGTCCCTGTCCATACCATGTGGAATAAGCTCTGAAGGGCTGCCGTTGGGGATGCAGATTACTGGATCTTATTTTAATGAAGCCCTGCTGCTAAGGGTGGCTTCCTTTTTGGAAGAAGCAGGGGAATCATTACCTATGCGTCCGAAAGTAAAGCTTCCCGAAGGAGGCGAAGTTTAGGATGAATAAATATGAAGTTGTTATCGGCCTGGAAATACATCTTGAGCTGAAGACCAGATCTAAACTATTTTGCAGCTGCAGCACAACTTTTGGGCAGGAGCCCAATACAAACTGCTGCCCCGTCTGCCTGGGGCTGCCGGGCAGCCTGCCGGTCTTTAATCGCAGGGCTATTGAGCTGGCTGTTACGGCAGCTCTTGCTTTAAACAGTAAAGTCCAGCTTCGCAGCCGTTTTGACCGTAAAAATTACTTTTATCCTGACCTGCCCAAGGCTTACCAGGTGTCGCAATATGATCAGCCGCTGGCCAGGGGCGGATTTATGGAAATTGAGTCAGGTGAAAGTGAACGTATCATTAACCTGGAAAGAGTTCACCTGGAAGAAGAGGCAGGCAAACTGGTCCATGCCGGCAATTCGATCATGGGATCTGCCTATTCACTTGTTGATTATAACCGGGCCGGGATTCCCCTGCTTGAAATAGTTACAGCCCCCGATATTAAGTCAGGTCAGGAAGCTCGCGCTTTTTTGGAAGATCTTCGCTCTATACTGCTTTATTCAGGTGCTTCTGACTGTAAAATGGAAGAAGGTTCCCTCCGTTGTGATGCCAACATATCCCTTCGTCCTCAAGGTTCAGAAAAGCTGGGGACCAAGGCAGAAGTTAAAAACATGAATTCCTTCCGATCAGTAGAACTGGCCCTTAACTATGAAGCAGAAAGGCAGGCCGAAGTTCTATCTGCCGGAGGGACTATTACCCAGGAAACATGTCACTGGGACGAGGAAGCGAAAAAGACTATTCCACTGCGCAGCAAAGAGGGCTCATCAGATTACCGTTACTTCCCGGAACCTGATTTGTTACCGCTGGTTCTTGAACCAGCTTTTATAGATAATATTTATGCTTCATTGCCCGAACTGCCGGCAGTGCGCCGGAAAAGACTTAAAGAAAAATATGACCTAAGCGCAGCAACGGCAGCGCAATTTACAGTTAACAGGGCACTTGGCGATTTCTTTGAGACGGCAGCACAGGACTATGATCGGTATAACAACCTTGCTAACTGGATCCAGGGAGATTTACAGTATCAACTAAGGGAAAGCGGTAAAGAGGCCGATGATCTTGATGCAAAAAAACTTATAGAGCTGCTTGAGCTTTTGGACCAAGGCGAAATCAACCGGCCAGTTGCTAAAGAACTTTTGACTGAAATGGTGAACAGCGGCAAGAGTCCCAAAAAACTGGTTAAAGAAAAAGGGCTGGGTCGCATTTCGGGTGATGAAAAATTACGGCCCCTGGTAGATCAGGTTATTTCAGAAAATCCTGATGCTGTTGAAAACTACCTGAAAGGCAAGGATAAAGCGCTTGCATTCCTGGTCGGAAAGATAATGGCTATGACGAAAGGCAGGGCCGACCCGGCGGAACTAAATAAAATAATCAAAGAAAGAATCAGTAATAAATAGGCGGTGTTTAAATGAGTAATGGTAATAGTCTTGTTGTTGTCGGGGCCCAATGGGGTGATGAAGGCAAAGGAAAGGTTATCGATTATCTTGCTGATAAAGCTGATCTTGTAGCCAGGTTCCAGGGAGGCAATAATGCCGGGCATACGGTAGTTTATGGAGCAAACATATTTAAGCTGCACCATGTTCCATCCGGAATCCTCAACGAAGGCACTCTATGCCTGCTTGGTAACGGGATGGTTGTCGACCCGCTGGTCTTGGTCGATGAATTGTCCGAGCTTGAAAAGCGGGGCATTAATACAAAAGGACTTCGCATCAGCAGCAAAGCCCACTTAAATATGTTCTATCACCGTGATCTAGACGAAGAGAATGAAAAATTACTCGGTGAAAGAAAGATTGGCACTACCGGACGCGGTATTGGCCCAGCTTACGCTGATAAAGTTATGCGCCGGGGAATAAGGGCTGTTGACATGGTTGAATTTAGAACTTTCCGCCAGAGGTTGGAAGAAATATTGCCCCTGCAAAACCTTATTTTAAATAAAATATATGATCATAAAGGATATGACTTGGAACAACTCCTGGATATTTATCGCCCGGCTGTGGAAAGGCTGGGGCCACTGGTATCCGATACCTCCCTGATATTGGCAGAAAGTCTGCAGAATGGGGATAAAATTCTTTTTGAAGGAGCACAGGGGGCTTTACTGGACCTCGATCACGGTACATATCCTTATGTTACCTCTTCTTCGACAACCGCAGCAGCCGCAGCCAGCGGTAACGGCATTGGACCACAGCACATCGATCAGGTCCTGGGTGTAATCAAAGCATACACAACCAGGGTCGGGGAAGGTCCTTTCCCCACGGAAGATCATTCAGAAGCCGGTGCGCAGCTCAGGGAAAGAGGCAATGAATTTGGCACAACTACCGGTCGTCCGCGACGGTGTGGCTGGTTTGATGCTGTAATAGCCCGTTATGCTGCCCGCATCAATGGCTTAACCGGCCTGGCTGTAACCAAGCTAGACGTGCTTAGCGGTATGGATACAGTAAAAATTGGTGTTAGTTATGATTGTGAAGGCAGCAGAGCAGAAATTTTTCCGACCAGTATTGAAAAATTAAGTAAATGCAGCCCTGTTTTTGAAACTTTTCCCGGCTGGGATGAAGACATTTCAAGGGCCAGAACCATAGAAGACCTGCCGGCTGCGGCCAGGCACTTTCTTGAAGTGATAGAGGATAGGGTGGGAGTAAGAATAGAGCTTGTGTCAGTAGGTCCTGATCGTTCACAAACAATTATTAAGGACAGCTCTAACTTAAAAAGGTGGCATTTTTAAAAGGAAAATAAATTTATTGAAGGATTATTACTTATCCCAGTAGAATAATAATGTTTAACCTAGCTCACTTAACTGCTTATTTGCCCTTATCCATAGATAATCCACTTTAGGGGGGAATATTATTTGCATAGTTTAAAAGTATCGGTAAAGATAATTATAAGCTTTCTCTTTAGCTTAAATGTGCTTTTAACTTTCCTTATGCTTTCCTTGTTCGGAGTTGAGGCCCAGGATACCGTCAGGCTTATTGTAACCGAGGCTACAGGGTTAGAGAGAGATATGATAATTTTTAATGCTGAACTAAACCCAATGGTGATTCATAATGTCTTCTGGTTATGTCTTGCATCGTTCGGTTTCATGCTGATCTTTTTATATTTTATTGATCACAAATTCAAGGTTTTTCTTGGACCGGGAGTTTTAACCCTGGCAATTACTGTATTACTGGTTATTATTTTTATCTCATCAGCAGAAAGTATTTTGCGATTTGTTGGGCCTTCAATGGATCTTTATATTCAAACGGCTTTTAATCGCTTCAGGGATGCTGCTATAGGCATGTCCATTTTTGAGATTATACTCACTATTCTTGGTGTAAAAGGCGATCAATACCTGAAAAAACCCAAGATACAGTAAAACTGATACAAATAAAATAAATCGTAACTGCCCGGCCTGCTTAAGAAAAATGAAATGATCAGCGAGCGTAGGCTTCTTTAGCAAGCTGAGTAATCACAATAAATCATAGAATGGAAGGGGCGATGTTTTGGTCGCCCCTTTCACATGAGGAGATTCAAAATGACTATTTTGCATAGTGCTGATTTGCATCTGGATGAAAAACATGAAGAGCGTTGGTCAGCATTTGATGAACTGGTCAGAACTGCCAGGGAACATAAGGTTGATGCCCTGGTAATATCCGGTGACCTTTTTGATCATGGCTTAGAGGCGGAAAAATTAAGAAACAGGCTGCGAACTGCAATCGGCAGTGGAAGTTTTCAAACGGTGATTTTACCCGGCAATCATGATTACAAGGCTTATCGCAGCGGCCTCTACTATGGGGAGAATGTTTCTATCATCAGTAACTGGAAGGAACCTGTGGAAGTTGGAAAAGTAGTAATCTGGGGCCTGCCTTATGAACGTTTAAGCGCTGAGAAAATAGTAATGCGCCTCAAGGATTTAGGAGCGATAATGGATCCGGATCGCACCAACTATTTGCTTTTTCATGGTGAGCTTTTAGATGCTTACTTTTCGCCGGACGACATGGGGGATGAAGGTGAACAAAGATATATGCCTGTGAAACTTTCTTATTTTGCAGATCTGCCCGTCAAACATGTCCTGGCCGGCCATTTTCATTCAAGATACGCAGCCTGGAACCTGCCCGGCGGAGAACTGTTCGTTTATCCCGGTTCCCCTTCAGCAGTAACCAGGAGAGAAATAGGGATTCGTAAAGTCAACCTTGTAGAGCCCGATGGAAAAATTTCTGAAATAACTCTTAACACTGCTCACTATGAAAGGCTGTTTTTAAGCCTTGATCCATTCAGCGAAAAAAACCCTCTTGAACAGCTTGAACAAAATTTACAGGGATTGCATCCCCGGGCAAAGTTAATTCTATCGATCAGCGGTTATATCAACGGTGCGGTTCTGGGGTTAAATGAGAGTGAACTGGTTGAAGCGATTAAGTCAAAAATGGATAATTACATGGTTGACGAATTAATGATTGAATTCGAAGATGTACAGCATATCCTGGAAGACGATTTGTTTAAAAAGTTTCGTGAAAAACTATCTCTCAAGGATTACACCAGGGATCAGCGTGAAAAAGCCGAGAAGATGCTGATAAATGCTTTCAGGGGGGTGAAATTATGATTATTAAAGAGTATGGCATTTGGCGATATGGCCCCCTGTCCGATAGCGGCATCCAGGAGCCGGGCTTATTTAACCTTATTTATGCTCCCAATGAAGAAGGAAAAACTTTGACAATCGATGCTCTTTTAAAAATGCTATTCAAAAAAAACCTGAAGGTTTTTAAAGGCATAAAAAGGGTGGAAGAAAATCCTGAAGGCTACCTTATTCTGGCAGACAGTTCCAACCAGGAGTTCAAATTCCCGGAAGCAGGTACTTTTGATCAGCATTTTGGGCTTAGTCCCGATCTGTTTGCCGGTATCTTTGTGATCAGGGACAGCGACCTTTCTATTAATGATGAAAACTCTTTTTATCGCGACTATACCAGCCGCTTGGCAGGCTTGAGGACGGGAGAAATCGAGAAACTTAAAAACGAAGTGCTTGATCTTGGCGGTATAACTGAAGGTGGCAGTTATCAGAACACTGCTCCCGTTAAGTTAAAAGATAAAGTTAACAGGGCATCTGCTTTGAAAGATAAAGCGGAAATACTATTAAAACAGCTGCGGGAAGAAAATTTTACAGGTTTTGAAGAAAAACTGGCGGAACTTGAGTTAAAAGATCGCGAAACTGCGGAAAAAATAAGTTCATATCGAGAAGCGCAAAACAGGGAGATCTATGAAAAAGGCGCTGCTGCACTCACCCGGCTGGAATCAGTTAGAACGGAGGCAGAAAAAATCAGCCCTTATTCCCGGGATGAATACGAAACCTGGCAAAAAATGGATTCAGAGCTAGATTATTTATACAATGAACTGAAAAGTATTGAGGAGCAAATTAATGAACAAAAATCTATAATGCAGGATTTGCGTCAAAAGTATAATGATAGTATGGAAACTTTGAAAAGAATGGAGCGGGATGTTAGTCTGGCAGAAAAGCTGGAGCCTGGTCTGGCCGATTACAACCAGGCCAAGCAGGCTTTAAGCAGAAGTGAAATTATTGTTCAAGCACCTATCTATAACCGGGCCTTAGTGGTGAGCGCTCTTGCTTTTATTCTTAGCCTGGCTGGAGCACTAATCAGTGATACCTGGTGGTTCCTGCCAGTTCTTGCTTTTACATTATTGGCCGCTGCTATTTTAACAGGAAATAAATTTTTCTATTTAAAAAAGAAAGGTCGTCTGGCAGCCCTGGAAACGCGACTCTGTTCTGAGGCAGAGAAGGTTGGCCTGCCGGCAGAAAATACCGGTTCCTTACAGCAAAAGATCAGCTCCCTGCAAAAAGATCTATCATTAAAAAAAGATATGCAGGCTGAACTGGAAAATGAAATGGAATGGCAGCGTAAAGAACAGGAACGCCTGCGCGTTGCGCAGGAAGATAAAAAGAAAAAAATCAAGGCGGCAGAAGATAAGATTAATGACTTAAAGAGCAAGTCGGGCCTTGATAATCTTGACAACTACAGAGAGATATTAAAACACCGGCAGCAGCTCGAAACAGAAGTGGAAAGACAAAAGGGGATACTTAGCAGTCATTTTGGTAATAAAGGCAGCAATGCTCCTGTTCAGGCTAACCTTGAATACTGGAAAGAAGAGCTTAATCGGCTGAAGATCTATTCTAATGCAGCTGAGAATTATACTTTTGACCAGGCGGAATACAACCGCTTGCTCCGTGAAAAAGAAGCGTTGGAGCAGCAGATAAAGGAACTGGCTGAAAAAATGCAGGATCGCTCAACACAAATGCGAGATCTGGAAAAAGAAGCAAATATGATTCTTTCCGGTAATGGAGATAAAAGCTTGCCCTGCCAGACAACCTTTGACCTGGAAGTAATTCTGTCAAAGCTAGAAGACTGGCTTCAGCACCAGGAGGAAAACAGAGATTGTGCTTTAATCGTGCGTGATATACTCAGCGGTATAGAAGAGGAAGAAGAAAAAAAAGTAACTGCTCTTTTTGGTTTTGATAGTCCTGTCAGTGAATACTTTCGCAAAATAACTGCAGGCCGCTATAAAGAGGTTATTTTCAGAAGCGTTGAAAACAGGATTAAGACCGTTCGCAGTGACGGGATCGAGCTTGATGCTGACCAGCTTTCCGGCGGAGCTTATGACCAGTTATATTTTTCTATCAGGCTGGCCCTGGGAGAAAAACTGCTGGAAGGGGATAAGGGATTCTTTATCCTCGATGATCCCTTTATTAAAGCTGATCCGGAAAGGCTGAGTGAACTTCTTTCCATGCTTGATTCGATAGCTGCCGAAGGCTGGCAGATCCTCTACTTCAGTTCCAAGGGTGAAATAAGTGAAGCTTTCCGGCAGAAAATAAGGAGCGGTGAAGTCCGGGAATTACAGATCAGTTGACCATGCTGGTAAGATATTAACTTTAAGAGCCATTTCTTCCATTGAACTAATGGTCATGACCGAAGTCATAACCCCTCCACCTATTTTTTATTACAGAGCTAATTCTGTGTTATACTCATAATAACCTTTATTGCCAAATGTTTTTGATATATGTAAAAATGATGTTAAAAATAACAAGATAGAGGGGATACTAATGAAGCTTACTGTGCTCGGTTGTTTCGGTCCTTATCCGCCGGCAGGAGGTTGCTGTTCGGGCTATTTGCTGCAGGAGGATAACTGTAACCTTTTAGTTGACTGCGGAAATGGAGTTCTCAGCCGTCTTCAGCACCACCTGGATTACAAAAAGCTTAACTCGGTGATCCTCAGTCATCTCCATGCCGATCACTACTCAGACATAATGATCATGCGCTATGGTCTCGAAATCTCTTTTCAGCAGGGAGAACGCTTTGAACCGCTACCGCTTTACGCTCCTGCTCAGCCTGAAACAGAATTTGAGCGACTTCCCTATAAAAACGCCTATAATGTCAGTGCACTGGAGCCGGGGCAGACCCTGCAAATCGGACCTTTTACCATTCTGCCCAGGGAAGGTGTTCATGCCATACCATCCATGGCTTTCAGGATCCGGACTGCATCGGGTATATTTGTTTACTCCGGCGACACCGAGTTTGATTCCGGACTGGAAGAGTTTGCTTCCGGGGCGGACCTGTTCCTCTGTGAAGCAAACTTCTTAGAAGAAGATATCGAAAAAGGAGCACCCAACCATTTAAGTTCCGCCCAGGCAGCGCAAATTGCTGCCGCGGCAGGAGTTAAAAGACTGTGTTTAACCCATCATCACCCTGAGCGTAACCTGGACCAATACCTGGCAGAAGCACAAAAATATTTCCCCGAAGTCGAAGCCGCCCGGGAAGGTCAAACATACATTATTTAACAATAGGAGGATGACTGTTATGCCTAAACAAAAGCAATCGACCCAGATCCTGCTCGGCCCTATTCCCCCGGCCCTGATCGGCTGCGGCAACGAATCAGAAAATAATATTATAACCCTGGCCTGGGTTGGTGTGGTTAATTCTTCGCCGCCGATGATTACTGCGGCGGTCCGCCCTAACCGGTACTCCCACCAGATCATTAAAGATAGCGGGGAATTTACCGTCAACCTGCCAAGTAGATCCCAGGTTGAACTCGCTGATGGCTGCGGCACACTAAGCGGTCGTGATTTGAACAAGTTTGAACACTTTAAAGTTACAGCAGAACAAGGAACTTTGAAGCAGGCCCCGATGATTGCTGAATGTCCGCTTAGTATGGAGTGTAAACTTGAGCACACAGTTGAACTGGATAGCCACACCGTGTTCATCGCAGAGGTTGTTTCATCTTATGCTGATCCAGCAATCCTCGACGATAAAGGAAAAATCGATTTTGAAAAATGCGATCTGCTCGGTTTCTGTGCCGGAAGTTACCTGGGCACAAAACCGCTGGGCCTTTCAATCGGCTACACCAGGAAAAGCTAATCTTAATCCTAAACAGCCAGAGAGTGCAGTTTTCTTAAACAAACCAGTGGAATTGAATATAGCTGAGAAGATAGATATATATTTTATTTTGTTTGCCAAGCCTTTATACAAGTTGTTATAATCTTATTGATCGGTATGCGACATTATAAAAAGCACTTGAAAGGGAGTACGAAAGTGACTGAAAACCAAAACTTGTTGCGTAACCTTCCTGCGGTTGATCGCCTGCTGCATGAAAAAGTTATTGACAATTTACTGATGCGCCTGCCGCGTCGGATAGTTTTAGAGGCTGTCCAGGAAACTATTGCTTCGTACCGTGATGCCATAACTGAAATGTCAGGCAGCGAAAATAACCCGGAAACTATTGACCTCTCACCGGAAAAACTGGCGGAAGAAGCCGCTGCCCTGGCTGAAAAAATGGCCGGAATGAATCTAAAGTCATTAATCAATGCCACCGGAATAATCATTCACACCAACCTCGGCCGAGCTCCCCTGCCGGAAGCGGCAGTAGAAGCGCTAAATGACATAGCCTCCCGCTATAACAACCTGGAGTTTTCCCTGGATAAAGGCAAGCGCGGCTCAAGACAGGAACATGTTGAAGATTTGATTTGCCAGTTAAGCGGGGCAGAAGCAGCCATAGCTGTTAACAATAACGCTGCCGCTGTATTTCTTGCCCTCAATACCATTGCTGCCGGCAGGGAAGTGGTTGTCTCGAGGGGGCAGCTGGTCGAAATAGGCGGATCCTTCAGAATTCCTGAGATTATGGCAACCAGCGGAGCTGCCCTAAAAGAAGTAGGTACTACCAACAAAACTTACCTGCGCGACTATGAAGAAGCAGTTAATGAAAATACTGCCGCTTTCTTAAAGGTGCATACCAGCAACTACCACATGGTTGGTTTTACAGCAGAGGCAGGCACTGCGGAACTTTCTGCTGCCGCCCATAAGCGCGGATTGCTTTTGCTGGAAGACCTGGGCAGCGGAGTGTTTATAGATCTGGAAAAGTACAACCTGCCTGCCGAACCGCGGGTTCAGGACA
>SLBE01000175.1 GCA_007126465.1 Syntrophomonadaceae bacterium
ATCGATGTGGCCCGTGAATTCAACCGGTTTTACCATAACTGTCCGGTTCTAAGCAGCGAAGGCAAATTGAAGCACGGTCGCCTGTTGTTGATTAACGCTACCAGGCAGGTTATAGCAAACGGCCTGGCCCTCCTGGGCATAGAAGCTCCGGAAGAAATGTAATATAAATTAGGGGGTATTACCTGTGCTAGACTTGAAATATGTCCGTGAAAACCCTGATGCTGTTCGCCGGGCCATGGAGCTTAAAAATGAAGCAGGCGATTTAGACGGCCTGTTAAAAATGGACCAGCAAAGGCGTGATCTGTTAAAAGAGGTTGAAGAGCTGAAACAAACCCGCAACCGTGTTTCCAAGGAAATTGGGAAGCAGGGTGCTGACAGCGATGCAGCCCAGCAGAAGAAGGAAGAAATGCGGGCAGTATCAGCAAAAATTAAAGAATTGGATGATCAATTGCGGCAGATCGATGCAAAAATGGAGCATCTGCTGCTTAGTCTGCCCAATATCCCCGATGAAGTAGTACCTATTGGCAGTGACGAAGAAGATAATATTGAAATCCGCACCTGGGGAGTTAAACCGCAATTTGATTACGAGCCTTTGGCTCACTGGGATATCGGTGAAAAACTTCGCATCATTGATTTCCCCCGGGCCGGTAAAATCTCCGGAAGCCGCTTTGCCGTGTATTTCGCGGCAGGTGCCAGGCTGGAAAGAGCCCTGATTAATTTCATGTTGGACCTGCATACCGGAAAGCACGGATACTGCGAGGTTTTCCCGCCCTTTCTTGTCAATGCGGCCAGCATGATCGGCACCGGCCAGCTGCCAAAGTTTGCCGAAGATGCCTTTAAGGTTGAGGGTTCAGACCTGTACCTGGTCCCCACTGCAGAAGTGCCGGTAACCAACCTGCACCGCGATGAGATCCTTGAAGATGAGCAGCTTCCCCTTTACTATGCAGCCTACACCGCATGTTTCAGGGCCGAGGCAGGAGCTCACGGCCGCGATACCCGCGGCTTAATCCGCCAGCACCAGTTTAATAAGGTCGAGCTGGTTAAATTTGTGCGTCCCGATGACTCTGATGACGAGCTGGAAAAACTGACCCGCAATGCTGAAGAAGTCCTGCAGCTGCTTGGTCTGCCCTACCGGGTAATGCTGATGTGCTCCGGCGACCTGGGCTTTGCTCCGGCCAAAAAATACGATCTTGAAGTCTGGCTGCCTGCAGCCAATACTTATCGTGAAATTTCCTCGTGTAGTAACTTCACCGATTTCCAGGCCCGCCGGGCAGGGATACGCTACCGGCCGGAGCAGGGTAAAAAAGCCCAGTTTGTTCACACCCTGAATGGTTCTGGGGTTGCCGTCGGGCGGACGGTAGCCGCTATTCTCGAAAATTTTCAGCAGGAAGATGGCAGTGTAATCATACCCGAAGCCCTGCGCCCCTACTGCGGCGGCATGGAGAGGATAACCGCTTCCTGATATTTGCATAAATAAATCATAAATGGAGATAAAGATCGGCTCTTATTATTAGCCGGTCTTTTTTGTTGATTATTCTAAAAATTGCAGGCATCTCTCAGGCATTTTGAATTACAAATACCCGCTAATATCTATAAGAAAGTATTATAATAAAGTCTATTGAACAACTATTGTATTCGGTGGGGCAATATGATAAACTGAATCTCGCGTGAAAAATATAACAATAGAGAAAGGAAAGTGTAAGCATGAACAAAAAATTACTCGCTTTGCTGCTGATTATGGGGTTGTTGGCTCTTGGAGTATTCGGCTGCGGCGATGCGCCTGCGGAAGAAGCTCCCGAGGAAACCCCGGAGGAAACACCGGAAGATACCCCTGAGAATGGTGAAGCTGTAGATGGCAGCGCAAGACTTGGTCTTGGTATTGTTCCCTCTATCGCCAGGTCGAGAGATGCCGATGAAGATTTAGCTGCCCAGGCCCAGGCTGATGTAGTCATGGCCGCAGTTCTCTTTGATGAAGAGGGGCGCGTAGTCAGTGTAACTATCGACAACGCCCAGAACAGGGTAGCATTTGATGAAGAAATGCAGCTTGATACCGACGTCAGCGCACCGGGCACAACCAAGGCAGAGCTTGGTGATGATTACGGTATGAGAAGAGTTTCAGAGATTGAAAAAGAATGGGACGAGCAAATTGCCGCTTTTGAAGAGTGGATGATCGGCCAGACTGTAGAAGAAATCAAAGGGCTGCCGGTCAAAGTGGTTGATGAAGCTCACCAGCATGTTCCCGACATTCCCGAACTGACAACATCTGTAACCATTACAGTAGAAAGTTATATTGCTGCTGTAGAACATGCATATGAAAACTCCGTTGAAGTAGAAAACGCAGAAACTGCCGGCCTTGGCAGTGAAATATCTCTTCGCAGGTCAAGAGGCCTTGACGTAGATAATGATATCATGCCGATGGCCCAGTTTGACAACACCATGGCAGCAGTAGCATTTGATGCAGACGGGGTTATTGTCGGCGCTATTATTGACAACGCCCAGATCAGGGTTAACTACGATGAAGAAGGTCAGTTAACTACCGATAAGACTGAAGTCCCTTTAACAAAAGCTCAGCTTGAAGATGATTACGGCATGAGAAGGGTTTCGGAAATTGAAAAAGAATGGTATGAACAGATTGCTGCATTAGAAGAGTGGATGGTCGGTCAGACCGTAGATGAGGTTTTAGGCATGCCGGTGAAAGTAGTTGACGAAGCTCACCAGCACGTTCCTGATGTGCCTGAGTTGACCACCTCGGTAACTATTACCGTGGAAAGCTACCTGGCTGCTGTTGCTGAAGCATACGAAAATGCAAGGTAGATAAAAGACAAAGGAGGCAGATACTATGAAAATGAAAAGAAAAGGCATGAAGAACAGTGCCCAGAAAAATGTGACTGTAAAAGTGGCTGCCAAGTATCCCTGTGCAACCAATGGAACCAGGCGTCCCTGTCCTTTACATTGCACCAAGTGCTTTTATGAAGTGATGTATTGCCAGAATTAATTCCGGCAGTTCGTCTACGCTTTTGCAGCACGAAGATATAAGACACCTGATAGATTGAGTTATGCCGGACAATCTGTTAACACTTATAGGGATAGCCCCGGGAGGACGTTTTTCTCCAGGGGCTATCTTAGTTTTAAGAATTATTTTGTTCGCTGCATATTATTTGGCCACAGCGATATACTTGAATTCTTGAATTAACTTTATTTCACTACGGTTACCATGCAATCTTTTGCTTCCTGAACTACAGCGCTGCTCACGCTGCCAAGCAATACTTTTTTGAAGCCACTAAGGCCCCTGCTGCCAATAATAATCATATCAAAGCCTTCTTCCCGAGCAGTTTCGACAATGGTGTGCGAGGGGTGCCCTTCTTTAAAAATTGTGCGGGCATGTAAATTTCTTTCTTCAAATAGCGTTAAGGCATCCTGCAATATCTTTTTCCGCTCATTTTTATGCTCTTCCTGTGTTTTTCTAAGCCTTTCCATTTCATGTTCTGTTGGAACGTGGCCTTCCCCCACTGGCATTGCAGAAAAATCCAATTTTTCGTCATCAACATGAATTATCGCTACTTCATCAACATTGCACCCTTTGGCAATTGCTATAGATTTTTCTAAGGTTTTTTTGCTTTCTTCTGATCCATCTGTGCAAACCAGAATTTTCATATCGGATAACTCCTCCTATTTATTTTGTGATAATGACGCTGTTTTGATTATACTATATGTTTTGAAATATCATAAGTCTCTGAGGTTTGTATCACTAAGATCATCCTGTTTTGGCCTGATAAATTAAAGATACAAAGGATTCCAGTTGAAAATATAATTACATTGCATGTGTTTATTAAGCGTGTTAATATCCATCTATGAGACTGTAAACGGTAAAAGAATCAATTAGCAACTCCATGAATTCGCCTGTATTGTAAGCTGCATTAACAATAGTTGTAAACATTGACCCATTTTTATGGTACATAACATATATCCGATCTCATATAGACTTATTATTTCATAAGGATTATTGTAATGAGTAATAGCTTCATATTGATATGATATTTTCTTTAAAGGGGGGACAAATTCAGTGATTAAAGCAATTTTTAAAGATGGTAAAATAATAGACGCAAAAGATTACAATAGGTTTGTAGAATTATTAGCTGACCATACGCAGGAAAATGTAACTGTCTACATGGAAGACACAAATCGCAGATCTAAGATATGGGATGGTTCAGAAATAGCATATAGCAATGCGGATGAATTCGTTAGTGAGCTATTAAGAGTAAGGGTAATCAAGGAAATTGTAGTTACTTCAA
>SLBE01000191.1 GCA_007126465.1 Syntrophomonadaceae bacterium
GAACAAAGCGTCCCTACCAAAAGGGCCGCCAGCAGTGCACGCTGCATAAATCCATATTCCAATATTTCACTCAAGAACTGCCGCCCCCTTTACCCAGGGTGCTTAATAAATCAAACTGGCAGCGGTAAGCTTCGTCCAGGCAAGGACTATGGAGCACATCAACAGGGAGCCCGTGAATATGCATGGTCCGGTTAATACAGACCAGCTGGTCTGCCGCAGAGGCAACAGAAACCAGGTCATGTGAAACCAGTAATATTGTCAGACCTTTATCCCTTTTCAGGCTCTGGATCAGTTCGGTAAAACTCTGCTGGGCCGGGAAGTCCAGGCCGGCATTGGGCTCGTCCAACATTAAAAGCTCAGGCTGGCGGACCAGGGATCTGGCCAGGAGTATCCTTTGCTGCTCACCGCCTGATAGGTCCTGAAAAGGCCGCCTGTAGTAATTTTCCATTCCTACAAAGTGCAGAGCTGTTCTGATTTTTTCATCTTTTCCGGGGATACGGCTCAGCATGGTCTCAGGAGTTAGCAGGCCACCGGCAACCACATCCGCCGCAGAAAGAGGGAACCTTCTTTCAAAGGATTGTCTTTGAGGCATATAACCAATTCTCGGGCGCACCTCTCTTAGTCTCTCAACAGGGACTCCAAATACCTCCAGCCGCCCCTTACTAATCGGCACCAGGCCGAGAGCAGCCCGCAAAAATGTTGTCTTGCCGGCTCCGTTCGGACCGATAATACCGGTCACTTCACCACCCGGCACAGTAAAGGTTATATCCTCTAAAACCTTCTTGCCACCCAATTCTACCTGGACCTGATCTGCCCTGATAATATCTTTCATTTAATTCAACCTCTCTATCAGATAAAACTTGAGACAATTTATTGCATGGCACCTTTAAAAGCAGCCAGGTTAAAGCGCATCATTTCAAGATAAGATTCACGCCCTGCTACATCTTCTCCTCCAAGAGGATCTATGATTTTCACATCGATCCCACTTTCTTCTGCAATCCTTTCAGCCAGGGCCACCGGAAACTGAGGCTCGGCATAAATAGCACCAATATCTTCCGTCCTGATTATACCAACCAGTTCAGCCACCCAGCCGGCCGACGGTTCCTGGCCCGGAAACTGTGCAACAACAGCAACTTCTTCCAGGCCGTAACGCTGGCCGAAGTACTGCCAGGCAGAATGAAAAGATATAAACCCCTGGTGAGAAAAGTCGGAAACTGCTGACTCAATGTTCTCATGAAGGGCTGTAAGTTCATACTGGTAGCTGTTTAATTTTTCTTCATAATAATCTCTGCTTTCCTGATCGATTGATTTAAATTGTCCGGATATTGCGGGGCAGACATCATCGCGAATAATAACCGGATCAAGCCAGTAATGGGGGTCGTTCGGGCCATGATCATGATCGCAGTCATGATGGTCATAATCGTGGTCATGATCATGATCGCAGTCATGATATTCATCGTGGTCATGGTCATCGTTATTAATACTGTGATAGCCGGCAGATTCAATCAAATTAACCTCTTGCGATAAATCCAGGAGCTCAGGGCCAGGCTCCGCTGCCCTGGCCAGATCAACCGCCCAGTCATCCAACCCGGCGCCGATATAAACAAATAAATGAGCCTGTTCAACTTCTTTAGCCTGCTCCACAGTGGGTTCATAGGTATGGGGACTGGCTCCGGCCGGCAATAGATAGCTGACATTCACACGATCTCCACCCAGTTCTTTAACGATATCAGCCAGGGGATAAATTGTTGCTACAACATTAATCACCTGGCCATCTGCATCATTTCCAATATCCATATCATTCTCAGGCTGAGGAGCGGCACAACCGCTGACCAACAGCATCACTATCAATGCCAGGGCCACCATAATTTTCATTAACACTCAACTCCCTTATTGAAAATTTTATTCGTTTATCTGAAAGCATGCTCCTTTTAGATGCTTAAACAACCCAAATAATTGATAATATTTTTCATTAACACCATTTCAGTATAACACATGGTAATGTTATTGTTTACTTATAATCGCAGCTAATATATTATTTTACCTGTAGATGTTTCTAACCTGGAGGGATAAATAATGTACACCAAACCGACAAAAAAACCAGCCCGGCCATTTTTTTCATCAGGACCCTGCGCCAAAAGGCCCGGCTATAAACTGGAAAACCTGAATGAAGCGCCGCTGGGCCGCTCACACCGCAGCAGTTCCGGCAAGGCACGCTTGAGAGAAGCCATCGAAAAAACAAAAGAAATTTTAAGTCTGCCCGAAGAATACCTGGTCGGGATTGTCCCCGCATCAGATACCGGGGCTTTTGAAATGGCCATGTGGAATTTACTTGGAGAAAAGCCGGTAGATATAATCTTTTTTGAGTCATTCGGTAAAACCTGGGCCGATGATATCACCAGGCAGCTTAAACTGAATGATATTAGATTATTTGAAGCAGATTACGGTTCGCTGCCCAACTTAGAAGAAGTTAACTTTGATCATGATGTAGTCTTTACCTGGAATGGCACCACCAGTGGGGTTAAAGTTCCCGGGGGCAATTTTATACCATCAGGGCGAAAGGGGCTTACTATCTGTGACGCCACCTCCGCAGTTTTCGCCATGGAAATCCCCTGGAACAAGATAGATGTTGCCACTTTTTCCTGGCAAAAAGTTCTCGGAGGAGAAGCTGCTCATGGCATGTTGATCCTTTCGCCCCGTGCCGTTGAAAGATTGGAAAGCTATACTCCACCCTGGCCGCTGCCGAAAATATTCCGTTTAACAAAAGGCGGCAGCCTGATGAAAGATATTTTTGAAGGTTCTACCATTAATACCCCTTCCATGCTCTGTAATGAGGATTACCTTGATGCTCTGAAATGGGCTGAAAGTATTGGCGGACTGGAAGGCCTGATCAAGCGCAGCATGGAAAATCTAAAAGTAATAGAAGATTTTGTGGATGAGCACTACTGGATTGACTTTCTGGCCAAAGATCCTGCCATTCGCTCAAATACCAGTGTCTGCCTGACCGTTGACCTGGAAACGGACCAGCTAAAAAAATTGGTTAAATTACTGGAAGCTGAAGAGGCAGCATATGATGTGTCTTCTTACCGCGATGCCCCGGGCGGATTGCGCTTCTGGTGCGGGGCCACGGTTGAAAAGGAAGACCTGGAAATAGCCATGCAGTGGCTTGAGTGGGCTTATCATCAAGCAACAGCAGGTTAGCCTGAATCAATTTTTTTAAGAAGCAGTTCATTTACCAGCTTGGGATTAGCCTTGCCTTTGGTTTCTTTCATAACCTGCCCAACCAGGAAACCAATAACCTTGGTCGTGCCACCGCGGTACTTTTCCACGCTGTCAGGGTTGGCCGCAATTACCTTATCGACGATCTCTTCCAGTTCTCCCTGGTCGGAAATCTGGAGAAGACCTTCTTCTTCAACCACGGTTCGGGGAGACTGGCCACTTTCAAAAGCCTTTTCTAAAACCTCTTTGCCGATCTTACCGCTGATTAAATTTTCATCAATCATCTTCAGTAATTCAGCCAGATGCTCCGGCAAAAAACTGCTCTGATCCGCTTCCAGGCCGACAGCGTTAAGACGGGCCAGGAGTTCACCCATAATCCAGTTACTGACCTCTTTCGGATTATTATAGCTTTTGAGACATGTTTCAAAGTAGTCGGCCAGGCAGCGTGACGCAGTCAAAACTCCGGCATCATATTCAGGCAGGTTGTAATCATTTACAAAGCGGGCAGCCCTGGCTTCTGCCATCTCGGGCAGGGTGGCCCTCGTCTTTTCAACAGCTTCAGCAGTTAATACCAGCGGAGCCAGCTCCGGATCGGTAAAGCAGCGGTAATCATGCGCCTCAAGCTTACTGCGCATCACAATTGTTTCCTGTTTATCTTCTTCCCAGCGCAGGGTCTGGGAAATAACCTCTTCTCCGCTCATTAATATATCACTTTGCCTCTGGATTTCGTGTTCAAGCGACTTTTCAACTGCCTTAAAAGAGTTCATATTTTTTAATTCAGTTTTGCTGCCAAAAGTTTCGCTGCCTTTGGGTCGCAGTGAAATATTTGCATCACAGCGCAGGCTGCCTTCTTCCATTTTGCAATCAGAAACCCCGGCATATTGCAAGATACTTTTTAGCTGCTCCAGGTAACGTTTTGATTCTCCTGGAGAACGAAGATCAGGTTCAGTCACTATTTCAACCAGGGGTACCCCGGCTCGGTTGTAATCAACCATCGAAACATTGCCCCCCGCTGCATGCACCAGCTTGCCTGCATCCTCTTCCATATGGACTCGTCCAATACGCA
>SLBE01000112.1 GCA_007126465.1 Syntrophomonadaceae bacterium
GCTCTGAAGATAGAGAGCTGCATTTTCATAACCAGGCTGAATTAACGGGACCCATGGTCCTGGTGCCGCTAAAGACTGAAGCGGAAACGATCGGGGTGCTGGAGATATCCAGGCGCCTTGATCAAGCCGGTCAACCTTTTTCCGTGGAAGAAGTTGAACTGCTTTCTGCAATCGGTGAAATAGCCGGAAACGCGCTGCGCCGCCAGTCTTTGTTTGAAAGTGCGCAAAAACGTTTAAAGCAGCTGCAGGGGTTGCGTAATATAGATACGGTCATAGCCGGCAGCCTGGATTTAAACCTTACCTTCAATGTGATCTTAAACGAGGTTACCACTTTGCAGAATCTTGATGCCGCGGCAATACTTCGCCTGGAGAAAAATACTGCTATTTTACAGTACGAAGCAGGACGAGGATTTTATGGTGAAAAGCTGCCAACACTTATCATACACCCCGGCGAAGGTTATGCCGGACAGGTAATTAAGGAGCGAAAGCCTATTTACATAAACAACCTGGCTGAAGTAAGCAGAGATCCGTTCCAGGGCCCGCTGCTGGATAGTGAAAACTTTGTTACCTATTATGCGGTTCCTCTAATTGCCAAGGGCCACATTCTGGGTGTGTTGGAGGTTTACCACAGGGAGCTGCAGGAGCCGGATGAAGAGTGGCAGGAATTTTTACAGACCCTGGCCGGTCAAACAGCGATAGCGATCAACAATGCAGAGTTATTTCATAGCATGGATAATGCCAACCTGGAACTGCTCCAGGCTTACGATGCTACGATCGAAGGCTGGGCCTATGCCTTAGATTTAAAAGATAAAAAAACGGAAGAGCACAGCCAGCGGGTGACCAGGCTGGCCCTGCGGATCGCCAGGCGGATGAATGTCAAAGAAGAAGATCTGCCGCATATCAAGCGCGGGATCTTGCTGCATGATATAGGTAAAATGGGTGTGCCGGATTCAATACTGCTTAAACCGGGTCCATTAACTGATGAAGAATGGGTTATTATGCGCAAGCACCCTGTTTACGCCTATGAGATGCTCGCAAATGTCGATTACCTGCGCCCTGCGCTCGAAATTCCCTACTGCCACCACGAAAAATTTGATGGCAGTGGTTATCCCCGCGGGCTTAAAGGCAAAGAGATACCCCTGCCGGCCCGCATCTTCGCCGTGGTCGATGTATACGATGCCCTGACCAGTGACAGACCTTATCGCAAGGCCTGGTCGGAAGAAGATACTCTGGAATATATTAAAAAAAACAGCGGCAGTCACTTCGATCCGGAAGTGGTGAAGCTGTTTATAAACGAGGTTGGTAATAAAGGCTGAGCGATTTTCATATCAATTCTTAAATTATAGTCATTAATTATTATATTTATTCTCTTACAGGTATTAATACGAATAGGATTTGATTGCTTGGTATTGCTACTTGAAAGTTCTTTCTGGTCCATGCTCGCAGTTATTAAAGGGTTGTTTTAGCTGGTGTAGAATATTAAAGTAATCTGACCCGGGCTTAAGGTTATAGTAACGGGCAGCTTTTGACTTAATTGAAGGAGTTGTGAATGTTACTTGGTAAAGTGTTTTGAGGAAGCAAGGCAATATTTCAAGAGTTTTACATTCAGCGAAGAGGGAAATACCAGATTGTTTCCGGTTGATAATAATGCTGAAACGAAAATAGAAACTGCTGAAATAAATGGAACCGCGATCCCCTGGTTTATTAATGAATACTGGACTGCCAGGCAAAGGCAGGCAGCATCAATCCATGAAATTTCCTACCGGGCCTGTTTTAAGGCCCAGCTGCCACGGTTTTTTATAGAGCTTCTCACCGAGCAAGGCGACACGGTGTATGACCCTTTCAGCGGCCGCGGAACAACAGTGATCGAGGCAGGTCTATTAGGACGCAGGGTAATTTCAAATGACATAAACCCATTGAGCAAAAAACTAACTTATCCCCGCCTGGCCGTTCCCTCACCGGCAGAGGTAGAGGCAAGGCTAGAAGAAATTCCTTATGATGAATCATTAAAAGCAGATCTTGATCTGTCAATGTTTTACCATCCGAAAACAGAAGCAGAAATTGTTTCTTTGAAAAGATACCTTGATGAGAAAAAAAGAAACGGGTGTGAAGATGACGTTGATCACTGGATCAGGATGGTTGCCACAAACCGCCTCACCGGTCATTCTTCAGGATTTTTTTCAGTTTACACCCTGCCGCCCAACCAGGCAGTCAGCCAGGAAAGCCAAGTCAAGATCAATAAAAAGCGTAAACAGAAACCCGGTTACCGTGATACTAAAATAAATATTATGCGAAAAACCATGACACTGCTGAAGAAAGTGTCTTCGATTCAGATTTCTTTACTAAGGGAAGCTGCCGGGACGGCGATATTTCTGGAAAAAGATGCTGCAAGAACAGTTGAAATACCTGACGAATCTGTTAGCTTAACTGTTACCTCCCCACCGTTTCTGGATATTGTACAGTACTCGAAGGATAACTGGCTCAGATGTTGGTTTAATAACCTGGATACCCGGAAAATCGAGAAAAAAATTACCATGTCCAGGACGGTAGATGAGTGGTCTTTAAAAATGGGACAGGTATTTGCAGAACTATACCGCGCTACCAGGCCGGGAGGTTGGGTAGCTTTCGAAGTTGGCGAGGTCAGAAACGGCAAAGTCAGGCTGGATGACCATGTCATTCCCTTAGGCCTTGAAGCAGGCTTTAGGTGCCCGGGTGTGGTGGTTAACAGGCAGGAATTCACCAAAACAGCTAACATCTGGGGGGTAAATAATAACCTGTCCGGGACTAACAGCAACCGGATCGTGTTATTTAATAAGGGTTAAATAAGCAGTGCTTAACAGGTCGCTTAACCATACGATACAGAGGGGATTAATAAAATTGTTTTTTTTATCGCCTGTTATCTAAAAAGCTTCTTACTTTACTCCGATACCCCTGGCCTTGAGAAAATTGCCGAGGTATTCCCTTGTTTTTGCCATCATTGAATTGCCGCAGTGTCTGCCCCAGGTATCTTCTTTTTCACCGCCTGTACGCTCCCTGTAATAATCTTTCATTGCCCTGTTATATTTCTCTAATAGCTTATCATCACCATCTTCGTGGTAACGGTCTTCTTTCAAAATAACTTCTCTGGGCAGGCGCGGCTTCTGATCCGGGGATTCAGCGGGGTAGCCCAGGCACATTCCGAAAACCGGGTATACCAGCTTTGGAATATTAAGCAGTTCACAAACAGTTTGCAGGTCATTGCGAATCCCGCCGATATATACCCCGCCCAAGCCCAGAGACTGGGCGGCAACAAATGCTTTCTGCGCAGCAAGAGCGGTATCGACGGTAGCGGTGATAAACATTTCGGTATTGGAGAGATATGCGGGGTCGATATCTTCCCAGCAGTCTTTACTGCGTTTTAAGTTTGCGCAGAAAATAAGAAAGAGAGGGCACTCTTCAATCCATTTTTGCCCTCCTGCCAGGCGGGCAATTTTCAATCGTTTTTCGGGATCGTTTACCCTGATTATGGTGTATGCCTGGTAATTACTTGAGGTAGCCGACCACTGAGCGGCCTCAATTATTGCGTTAACCTTTTCTTCTTCAACAGTTCTTTTTTTAAACTTGCGAACTGAACGATGCGCTTTGAGCAAATCAATAGTCTGGTTCATTGTAAGCGCTCCTTATCAAAACATGTTTTTATAGTTATAAGTATATAGAAAAATACATTATTATTAAAGAGCTGCTATGATTACAAGCAGGAATTGAAAGCTTTAAGCCCGAAATCTTGCTATAGACCAAGTAACTGAATAAGTAAAGGAGTCTCGATTAAAAGTGAAAAAAGTTTATACGGGCAAGACCAAGGATGTATTTGCATTGGAAGACGGAAAATATCTCCTGCAGTTTAAGGATGACTGTACCGGAGAAGACGGGGTATTTGACCCCGGAGCCAACCAGGTTGGGCTGTCGATTGAAGGAGCCGGCCGGGCCGGGTTGCGCCTTTCGAAGATGTTCTTTGAGCTAATTGAAAAACAGGGCATACCGACTCATTATGTTGATGCTGATATTGAGAAGGCAACTATGACCGTTAAACCGGCCAAAGCTTTCGGTAACGGGGTTGAAGTAATCTGCCGCTACCGCGCGGTCGGCAGCTTTATGCGGCGTTACGGCCTGTATGCCGAAGAAGGACAGCCTCTCGACGCATTTGTTGAGTTTACCCTGAAAGATGATGATCGCGAGGATCCGCCAATATGTGAAGAGGGCTTGGCGATGCTGGGCCTGATGTCCCTGGAAGA